>QHXE01000867.1 GCA_003222835.1 Acidobacteriota bacterium
CAGACATGATGGTTCTCCTCTGAATGTCCGACAAACTTCAGTTTGTCGTTGAATATCGCTTGAAACGCTCTTTAGCCCATTGCTCGACAAACTGAAGTTTGTCGGACATTAAAGCGCCCCCGCGCGCCGCAGCAAGTCCTTCATTCCGGCCATGCTCTGCCGCGAGGATTCTTCGGGCGTGCCGGCGCCACGCCAATGTGTTTCCAGGCTCACCACGCCGCGATAGCCAGCTTTCTTAAGCGCGCGGTATTGTCCGACGTAATCGATTATCCCGGCGCCCATTTTCATCCATTCGTACTTGCCGTTCGCCGCGCGCACGACATCTTTGCAGTGCATGTAGCCAAGTCGTTTCTTCGGTATATGCGAATATCCGTCCGGGTAAGCAATCTCGCCAACACTGGCCGCGTTGCCAGGATCCCAATTCAGTTTCAGGTAAGCTGAGCGAACCGCGCCGAGAGTTCGCGCGGCTTCAGCGCCGGTGGCCGTATTGCAACTAGGCTCATTCTCGAGCAGCAACGTAACGCCACGCTGGGCGGCTTTCTTTGACGCTTCGATCAATTTTTCATCAATTGCGGCGCGGTAAGGCTTTTGATCGTCGAGCCGCCAGAAGTCGAAGATGCGAATGCGATCTACCCGGAAGCCGCGCATCAGTTCGAAGCCGCGTTCAAGCAGCTCGTCCTGCTGTTCGAAGGTGAAATCCGCGCCAAATTGATCGCGCTTCGGACTGAACTTCGAGGTCGGCGCGCCCGGCCAATCAACCTTGAAGATGGGCGACGCAATCGACGAAACTCGCAGCTTGTATTTTTCCAAAATCTTTCGCGCTTCGGCGATCTCTTTCGCGTCGAGGCGCATGATGTTCTTGCCCCACATCCCGCGGATCTCGATCAACTGAAGTCCAAATTCTTGCGCGGCGACTTCACACGCACGACCGAAGTCCTGCGTGATTTCATCGTTGATAACTGAAAGTTTGAACGTTGGCATTTGGATTCAGAGGTCGGAGATCAGAGGTCGGAGGTCAGATGGCAACGTCGCAACCAACTTCCGACCTCCGACCTCCGACCTCCGACCTCCGATCTCTGACCTCTGGGCTCTCAAATTTTCATCCCCAATTTCTCTTCAACATACTTCTTGCTGATTTGCGCGCACTCTTTGGGCGTCCTCGATTTATCAGGCACGCTGTCCAATTCGATCACGGCCCAGCCGCGAAACTTTACATCCTTCAGCGCTGCGAAAACTGCCGGCAGATTAACTCGGCCACGACCAAGTTCAACCCAGCGATAGGCACGCCCGCGCTCATCACTCGTAGTGAGATTCTCTACATCCTTGATGTGCAGGAAGAGCAGCCGATCATGATATTGCCTAATAGCACGAGCGGGATCTCCGCCGCCCTGCTGGTAATGCGCGATATCAAGTTCAAGTTTGACGTAGCGCGGATCGGCCGCCTCCATGATCCGATCTACTTCATCGGGCGCTTCACCCAGGCTGCCCATGTGATTGTGATAGCCGACCGGGACGCCCAGATCGACGGCCCGCTTGCCGATTTCAGTTAGCACTCGTCCCAGTTCTTTGAAGTCAGCAGCCTCCGGCTTTCGTCCCTTGGGTCGCGCGGAATCAGTCACTTGCAAGTAGCGCCCGCCTACGTCGTGAACAAATTTCGCATTGCGGACATGCTTAGCTATCTCGTCGTTCTCAGATCCCGGAGCAATACTGACTCCGCCGCTCGAGAGAGCTACCATTTCCAAATGGTTCTGGTCCAGCAGTTCGCGCAAAGCTTTAGGCCGCTCGCCGTAGTCTTTCAAAATATTGCTGCGCAATTGAATGCCGGAAAATCCAAGTTCAGAGATTTCCTTGATCGCCTGCGCGTCGTTCCCATTCCAAGTAATTGCCGCGTAGCCGAAGCGAATCATTCCTGGCGCCGCCGTAATCGGGTTATTGAAATAAGAGAGATCGACCGGCGGATAAAGAGGTGGTTCGAGCCCGCTGGCGAAAGTCTTCACCGGGACAACCGACGCCGCGGCGACTGCTCCCAGGCCTACGATGAAATGACGACGAGATAATAAGACCATGTGCGAGACTCCTCTTATTCTAAATCGCTTGAGAATGCTGTAAAGGCGAGCAAAGTGTCGTGTACCGGTGTTCTTTCCGCAGCACCTGAGTGAATTGGCAGCTCTCAGGCGCCGCACCAAATTCAATCTAGAAGATCAGCTTCAATCCAATCTGGACGTTCCGCGCGAGATTGTTTTGGCCTGTCGTCTTTCCGAAGCTCGAGTTCGTCGGATCGGTATTCGGATCCGCGAACTGCGGGTGGTTGAAAGCATTCAGGAATTCAGTGCG
>QHXE01000868.1:0-2642 GCA_003222835.1 Acidobacteriota bacterium
AAGCCGATATCGATGTCGGATTTCCAATCGGTCAGCACACGGTCACGTTGACAATCAGTGACGATAATTCTCCGCCTCGGACGGCGTCAGACACGGGCACCTTTACGGTTTACCCCATCAATGCAGTGGGCGGGTTGTTGACGAGTTACTATGTAGCTAACGGGCAAACGCCGAGCCAAATGATTGACTCTCTCCCGCCACTACCTGATTACGAAGAAGTGTTGCTGACAGCAGAGATTGACAACCTCGCAGGGATGATCGGCAACTCACCGTTTACGGGTAATGTCGTGGCAGTAATGGATGGAAAGCTCAATGTCCCGACGGCAGCAACCTATCAATTTACATTGAATGGCGGCAGCACCACCCGCTTTTACCTGAACGGCAGTCTGGTCTCGGGCGCTGTGTCTTTACAAGCTGGCAGCTATACAATCCAAGCTCGTTTTGCCATCGATTCGACTTCGCTTTTGCCCGCTCAGATTTTAGCAAGTATCAATGGCGCTGCTGCTGCTCCGGTCGATCCTTCGAACTTGAGCCATGATGAAACGAGCCTGAAGCCGTTCATTAACAGCATGCCATCCTCAGGTTCTCCACAGGGTGGAGAGGCGATTACGATCAGCGGAATTGGCTTCTTCCCGTCAGGATCGGTCACAGTGCAGTGGGGGGCCGTTTCGATCACGGAGCCGAACATCACGGTAAAACCGGATTCGATTCAGCTCTTCGCGCCTTCGGGCAGCGGCACTGTTAACGTATCCGTTCAGACACCTAACGGAGTTAGTAATGCGTTCTCTTATACCTATGTGGCGGGCACTGTTCCCATCAGCTTTACCACTCCCACCCAAGTGGCAACTCTCACCTCGCCTACCCAGGCAGCGTGGGGACCGGACGGCCGGCTCTATGTAGTCTCGGATACCGGTAACATCACGATTTATACCTTCGACGACAATTACACTGTGACGAACGCACAAGTAGTCACGACGATCGCGGCGCTGTCGAACAACTCGATCCTTGGAGTAGCATTCAACCCTGTTGATCCGCCCAATCCCGTGAAACTGTATGTGGCCCATGCAAAGCTCTACGCCGAAGGAGGCGGCTCCTTCACCGGACCAGCTCCCTATAACGGCCAGGTCTCTGTCCTGACTGGACCAAACTTCTCCACAGTCCAGCCGTTAATTACCAACCTTCCTGTCTCTAACCGTGATCATGCCATCAATGGATTGCAATTCGACAACAACGCCGATCTGTTCATCGCCAATGGCAGCGCTACCAACGCCGGCATACCCAGCATACAGATGGGAACTCTTCCTGAATCGCCCCTCTCAGGCGCGATCTTGAAAGCGCTGCTGTCAAAGAGCAACTTCAACGGCAGTCTGAGCTATGTGGAAACCGCTACTGGCCAGCCAAATAATGATCAGGTCTACGGTGATCGCGTTGATCTCGCGCCCGGCACTGATGTTTCCGTGTTCACCCCGGGTACGCGAAACCCGTTCGACATTGTCTGGACCACTCGCAGCATGCTCTACGGTTCGGATAATGGTATGAATGCTAATTTCGGTGCCGTCTCAACCGGAGCGAACACACAGACAACTGAGACTAGCCAACGTGACGAAATTAATTACCTGGTAGAAGGTCACTATTACGGTCACCCAAATCGTAACCGCGGGCGCTACGATGATCGTCAGAATGTTTACCATTATCCAGCCGACCCGGAGACCTATGGCACCTATAATGGTGTGCCACTGGCCACGCTCACATCATCGAACGACGGTATCGATGAGTACCGAGCGACTACTTTCAACAGCAAAATGCGCGGCGACTTGCTCGTGCAAAAATTCAACGGCGTGCTTTCTCACGCAGTGCTGTCGGCTGATGGCCGATCAATTCCGAGCGTAACGACATTAGCAACCACCCATGGATTAGATGTAGTCGCCAGTCCAGGCGGAGCAATTCTGAGTTTCGATCATGATGGCAATCAAATTGTCCTGATGCAGCCGATCGATTCCGCAGCCACGACTATGATCGCCTACGACATCTTCCCATGGCGAGCGAGAGCCGATGGCACACCTGCCTTTACCATTGGAGGCGTTCAGTTCGGCACGCTTGCCGACACGAGTGTCACCATAGGTGGCCTTCCCGCGACCGTCACATCAGTATCATCAAACCGAATTAGAGGGATACTTCCGGCGAACGCTTCTCCGTCCCCTCAGCTTCTTGACGTCGTGGTCCAGTCAGCCGGAAAGACGTCGGTCATCCCGCAGGCATTCCGCTACATGCAGGGCACTAGCGCCGGAACGGGCAGTTGGCAAAACGGCGCTAATCTCCCGGCTGGAGTTGACGAAGTAGCCGCTGGCGCGGTGAATGGCGTCCTCTACGTTGTCAGCGGCGACACCAGCGCCACCCTGGCCTACGACCTGAAATCAGGTGTGTGGCGGAGCGATGTGACGATGCGACCTCTCGTAGGCCAGCAACATTCGGCCGAGGTAATCAATAGCAGGCTCTACCTCTTCGGCGGTCTGGGAGGCGGGGCGGAAGGAAGCGTTCAGATCTACAACCCAAATACCAATTCGTGGAGCCTCGGAGCCGCCGCGCCTTACGCCGCGGGCTCGGTTTCGACCGCAGTGATTAACGGTAAAGTTTATATGGCA
>QHXE01000868.1:2897-3867 GCA_003222835.1 Acidobacteriota bacterium
GAATTCTACGTCATGGGAGGGGAGAACACCACCTCTGTTTATAACCGCGTCGACGTTTACAATCCGACATCACAGACCTGGCGGCTGGAGGCGGCAATGCCGACTGCCTTGCACGGCATTTCGCCAGTCACGACCGATGGAAGAATTTTTGTCGCGGGGGGCGGTGTCCAAGCGGGACAATCAACTTCAACTATTTTGCAGATATTTTCGCGTTAGGCGCCCACGATGAGTCATCGATTAAATAACTGTCATAGTTTCAGAAAACACCTATCATAGCAACAGAGTAACCGACGAATATGAAATCTCTTAAAGCCCCACTGGAACAACTCAGGGAATGGACCTCACGCCATTCCCGTCTTGCACTCGTTATGCTATTCTTGCTCGCGGGGTCGAGCCTCTCTGCGGATCCGTTCGTTTGGCTGACAAAGACTCCCAACTCACTGGTACGATTCGAGGCGGTCGGCGGGGCCGCCGGCAGCAAGCTGTATCAATTCAGCGGTTACTACACATGCTGCTCCTCGATCCTGGCGACGACGCAATGTGATGCTTACGATCCTGCGACGGATATCTGGACATCTCTTGCCAGCGTTCCACAAGCGATAACCCATTGCGGGCAAATTGCCGACATGGATGACCCAAGTAACCAAGTTTTCTGGCTCGCTGGCGGCTTTCTTGGCGATCATCCAGGGCCCACGACCGACCAGGTTTGGAGGTACAGTATTAATTTTAACACGTGGGCGTCCGCCCCTCCACTACCCGCTCCGCGTGCCGCCGGTGCGCTCGTAAAGTTAGGGCGCGAGCTGCACTATTTTGGCGGCACTATCCGGACAAATAATGGCTCAACGTGGGTAGACTACGGAACACATTGGGCCTTCGATCTGGACAGTGGCACAGCTTGGCGAGCCACGACACCAGACGGACAACAAATCCTGGCGCCGATGCCTAATCCTCGCAATCACATGGGCGGCAC
>QHXE01000869.1 GCA_003222835.1 Acidobacteriota bacterium
CGCGCGACCATCGCCGGGCCGTCCTCAACGTAAATCATCACTGAGCCGCCGCGTTCGTTCACATCGCGTGGACTGTTTACTTTCCAGTCTTGTTCCAAAGCAAAGTCGATCATCCATTCAGTGCGACGGCGTGATTCAGCTTCGATTGTCTTGATGCCGACTTCCTCAATGATCTGTAGGCCGGGTAGAACGGAATAGAGTGCGGGGATGCTCGGGGTGCCTTGCGCAAAGCGGCGGACTGAATCGTCGTAGTGCATCGGAACATGCGCGAATGCAAACGGTTCGGCATGGGCGACCCAGCCAGTCAGGCGCGGCTGCAAATCCTTTTGTAGATCGGGGCGCACATAAAGATAGCCACACGCCGGGCCCCCGCACAACCATTTGATCGAGCCGCCGATTAGAAAATCGACTTGCCAATCGCTAGCTTTCAATTCCAACGCGCCGGCTGATTGGTAAACATCAAGCAAGACCAGCGCGCCATGTCGATGTGCGTGTTCGACAATTGCTTGCGCATCGACGCGATATGAGCTGCGAAACGAAACCTGAGAAAGGGCGACCAGAGCCGTCGTGTCATCGATCGCGTCGAGAATCCTTTCCAGCGGAATCGTGATGCCATCCTCGGAAGGAACAACTTCGACGCGCGCCCCTACACGTCGCTGCGCCTCCCAGATATATTCCATCGAAGGAAAATCGAGCGCGCTGGTGACGACTTTGTTTCGTTTGCCCTCACTGAAATCGAAACACGAAGCCACACTCGAAAGCGCAATAGAGGCATTCGGTTGAATCTGCACCGACCCTGGCGCGCCGCCGAGAATGTCTGCGATGCGATCGCCGACGCGTGCCGACATCTCCCACCAGCTCGTTGCCCAGGCGTCTTCGCTGGTGTGATGTTCCCAGGCGTCGTAATAAGCGAGCATAGATTCGCGCGCTGCCCGTGGCACGGGACCGAGACTGTGACTCAGTAGATGCAAGCCGGAAGCGAGCGTCGGAAATTCTTCGCGGCGGCGATTGAAGTTGGTTTCAGGTGCCAAGGTGTTTCTCTGTGTCCTCTGTGGTGATCATTCTGCGGATAGATTTAACCATAGAGGACACAGAGGAAGGCTAGGCCCGAATCTGCGAGAGCATCTTCTCCAGCGCGCCGGGATCGTTTCTCAATCCGTCCAAGACTTTTTGGGCTTCTTCCCCAATCGGCGGATCGATTGACTCTTCGCGAATATGGCGCAGGATTTCGCCGGCCACGAATTCGGTAGTCATCTTGGGAACATCGGCGCCGCGACTCATGTCAGTATCGATGGTCGTCGGCATTACCGTCATCACGTGCACGCCCTTGTCTTTCAGGTAAGCGCGCAACGCCTGGCCCAACGAAAGCAACGCGGCCTTGCTGGCACAGTAGGTTCCCACGAGCGGTAAATTGACTTTGGCGAACGCCGTAGCGATGTTTACGATCATTCCTTCGCCCCGCTCGATCATCGCCGGCGCGAGCGCACGCGCCATTCGCAGAGCGCCCAAATAATTCACGTTCATCTCGCCTACAACATCTTCAAAATTCATTAGCAAAGGATCACCGTAGCCAGCGACGCCAGCGTTGTTGACGAGAATATCGACGAAACCCGAATCAGCGGCTGCGCCAACGTCGTCGTCGCTGGTTACATCCAGTTTGAGTGGAGTGATAGCAATGCTGGCC
>QHXE01000870.1 GCA_003222835.1 Acidobacteriota bacterium
TGTCTCCGGCGCACGCCGGGCAGACAAACGGAATGTTTTCAACGGCAACACTGGCGAGAGCAACTGCCTCTTCCGGCATCATCGTCTCCACCTCACGCCCACATCCAGCGCACCACGTGACCTTTCGATGGCCAACTCTCTTGATGACATGGAACTCATGCCGCTCCACGGTGATTTCCGTGATGCGCGTCGTGGTCTTGGTCTTTGTTTTCAACTTGCCCTTTGCTTAGGAACGTTGTTGCCGTAGAATGACGGGCAAGTTAATTCAGCCGAGGCAAAATGTCCTCAGTGAAAGATCAATAATTTCTCAATGGCTTCTGATTTAAGGTAAGCCTATGGCCCACAAACACTTCGAATTCGGTCCTTTCCGTCTCGACGCGGCCGAGCATCTTCTGCTTCGCGAAGAACAACCCGTGCAACTCCCGCCGAAAGCGTTTGAGATGCTTTTGCTGTTGGTGGAAAACGGCGGACACGTGCTTCAGAAGAACGCTTTAATGGAGGCTCTTTGGCCGGACAGTTTTGTCGAGGAGTCGAACCTCACGCAGAACGTCTTTCTCGTGCGTAAGGCCCTGGGCGAAGATCAGGGTGGTCATCAGTACGTGAAGACAATACCGAGAGTTGGCTATCGCTTCACCGCTCCGGTGCGAGAAATCTTCATAGAGGGCGATGCCGTCGTGGTAGAGAGCCACAGTCGGGAACGCATAGTTGTTAAGGAGGAGATTGTCGAGCATGAAGAGGAGACAGGCGCGGATCTCAATCACGCGCCGGGCGTGCCTGGAAAAGCCGGACCTTATCCGCGACGATGGAACATCGCTTTAGCTGCGTCGGCAGGATTGATCTTGGTTCTGGGGATAGGTGCTTTCTCTTACCACTCGCTTGCACAGAGAAGAATGCGGACGGAAAAGATCGCGGAAATCCACTCGCTCGCTGTGCTTCCTTTCGAGACGGTTGACGAAGAGAGTAAAGCTCGCTACCTCGGTGTCGGAATAGCCGACGCGTTGATCAGGCAACTCGGTCATCTGAATCAGATCAGCGTGCGGCCAGCGAGCGCGGTACAGAAATACGAAGGCAGCGATTATGACCCGGCCCTCGTTGGCCGCGAGTTGAGCGTCAATGCGGTGCTCGACGGTCGTATACAAAAGACGGGGACACGGTTGCTGGTGAAGGCGCAGTTATTCAGTACGCGCGACAATACGCTGCTTTGGAGTAAAACTTTTGAAGAGAACTACGCGAACATCTTCTCAATTCAAGACGAGATCGCAGAACAAGTCGCCGGGGAGATCGCTACCGCAAAAGGCGAGCATTCGAAAAGTTTGTTGGCGAAACAACACCCGCGAAACATTGACGCATACGAAGCTTATCTGAAAGGCCGCTACTTCTGGAACAAGCGAACAGCAACGGGCGGCAGGAAAGCGGTCGAATACTTCAAGCAGTCGATTGAAATTGATCCATCCTTCGCCCCGGGCTACGCCGGTTTGGCTGACTGTCACATGCTTTACTTCAGTGAGGCCAGCGACTTGCTGTTAGCACTGCCTACCTTCGACTTCCTCGTAGCAAAAGCGATAGAGCTGGACGATTCGCTGGCGGAACCGCATGCCGCGCTTGCTTACTACAAGAGCGCGGTGGGATGGGACTGGTCGGGGGCTGAAAAAGAGTTCGAGCGCGCCGTCGCTCTCAATCCGAATTATGTAACGGGCCGTCATTGGCATGCATACAACCTGATCTCAATGGGAAGATCCGCTGAAGCTATAGCTGAGATAGAGCGCGCCAGACAGATCGATCCGGTTTCTTTGATTATCAATACCGATGTTGGACACATCTATTACCTTGCGCGGCAAAACGACCAGGCACTGGCAGCACTGCAGAAGGCCCTCGAGATGGACCCGAATTTCGGTATCGCGCGAGAGCGGCTCGGTGAGGTGTACGCCAGGCAGGGAAGATACGAAGAAGCGATCGCAGAACTTCAAAAGGCAATAACGCTCTTTGGCGGTAAAGCCGGAGAAATGAATGCGCGACTGGGTTATGCCTACGCGGCTTCAGGCGAGAGAACCAGGGCGCAGGAAGAGCTCAATGAAA
>QHXE01000385.1 GCA_003222835.1 Acidobacteriota bacterium
GCCGCTGATTGCTTTTTGGTCCAGCCGTCGCCGTATCGAAGGCGCGATTGAGTTTGCGCCCAAAGACGTGCGCACGGTTCGCATCATTGCGCGGCGGACGTGGCGCTTCTTCGAGACGTTTGTAGGCGACGAAGATCATTGGTTGCCGCCTGATAATTTTCAGGAAGACCCGCTCGTTATCGCGCATCGAACGTCGCCGACGAACATCGGCTTGTTGCTGCTGTCGACGCTCTCCGCTTACGACTTTGGTTATGTGGGCCTGGTTGAGCTGCTCGAAAGAATCGAATTCACATTCGCGAGCATGGAAAAGCTGCAAAAGTTTCGCGGCCATTTCTTCAACTGGCACGACACGCGCAGCTTGCAACCCTTGTGGCCGCATTACGTGTCGGTGGTTGACAGCGGTAATCTCGCAGGTCATTTGATCGTGCTAAAACAGGCCTGCCTCGAACTTCCCGATCAGAAAATCGTCGACGAACGGGTGTTGACCGGATTGGCGGACACGCTCGCCGCCGTCAAAGAAGAAACGTCTCAGCTTGCGGCCACGCTCCAACGCACCGAAGCAATCACAATCAAGCAACTAAGCGGCGAGATTCAATCGTGCGGGAGTCTATTATCCAGCGCAGCGCCGGCGACACTTCCTGAATGGGTCGAGCGGTTCGAGGCGCTGAACGAACACGCCAGCGTCATTGACGATATCGTCGCCGCGTTGGCTCAGGAGCACGGCGGCACTGGGAACGCGGGCGTCCCGCCCGCAACGAGCGCGCCGCGCGAGCAACGTTCAGCGGGCGGGACGCCCGCGCTCCCAGAAGGCGGCGATGTGTTTACCGAGCTGCGTTGGTGGACCAGTTCGCTGCTGCACGAAGTACGCAACTATCGGCGCGATCTGATTCTGCTGGCGCCCTGGGGAGTGGTCAGTGCGACCAACTTGAGTTTGGTACGCACGCCTCTGGCGTGTGGCACGCCAGAGGCGTGCGTACCGAATACCGAGTGGCAGAAGATCGAGAGCGAGTTGCGCCGCGTGCCCTCGCTCGCTCACACTGCGGAGATTTGCGACCGAGTGCTTGTGCAGCTTGCGGTGTTGCGATCAGAACTGGAAGAAAGCGGCGAACAAGAGTCGGGAATAGACCGGCGCGCAGCAGAAGCGCTCACGGAATTAAACGCCCTGACCAGTGCGATGGAGCAGGCGGCCGACACCGCGCGAACATTCAGCTCACGTTTGGCCAAAGTCGCGCAGACCTGCCAGCGCCTTATCGACGAAATGGATTTCAAGTTTCTGCTCGATCAGGAACGCAAGGTTTTCACGATCGGGTTCAATGCTACCGAAGGGCGGCACGACAACGCCTTTTACGATCTGCTGGCTTCGGAAGCGCGGCTGGCCAGCTTCATCGCGATCGCGAAAAGCGACGTGGCACAGGAACATTGGTTTCGCATGGGCCGGCAGCTTACGGCAATCGACGGCGGCCGCGCATTGATTTCATGGACCGGTACCATGTTCGAGTACCTCATGCCTTTGCTCGTGATGCGCAATTATCGCGAGACGCTGCTGGGCGAAACCTACGAAGCGGTCATCGCCCGGCAGATTGAGTATGGTTACGAACGCGGAGTGCCGTGGGGCATTTCTGAGTCCGCGTATGCCGCGCGTGACCTTCATCTCAACTATCAGTACGGACCTTTTGGCGTTCCCGGCTTGGGCTTGAAGCGCGGCTTGATCGAAGATCTGGTAGTTTCGCCTTACTCGACCATTCTTGCATCGAACGTAGCGCCAACTCAGGCGATGGAAAATCTGCGCGTGCTCGAGCGCGAGGGCGGACTTTCCCGTTACGGATTTTACGAAGCATTGGATTACACGCCGGAGCGGGTCAAGAAAGGCGAGCGTTGCACGCTGGTGCGCGCCTACATGGCCCATCATCAGGGCATGAGTTTGATTGCACTCGATAATCTGCTCAACGATCGCGTAATGCAGAATCGCTTTCACAGCGAGCCAACCGTGCAGGCTACTGAGCTGTTATTGCAAGAGCGAATTCCGCGCGGTGTGCCGGCGGGGCATCCGCGCGCCGAAGAAGTCCTGACGGGACGCGTGGTGCGCACCTTGACGGGCCTGGTCACACGCGCCTACGACACCGCTGATTTGCCGACGCCGCGCACGCAACTGCTGTCAAACGGAACTTATACGGTGATGGTTACGACGGCGGGCGCGGGCTACTCAACCTGTGGCCCGATCGCGGTGACACGCTGGCGCGAAGACGGTACCCGCGATAACTGGGGTAGTTTCATCTATGTTCGCGACGTACGCAGCGGCGCCGTCTGGTCGGCGGGTCATCAACCGATAGGCGGTAAGCCGCAGAGTTATGAGGTTGCGTTCTCGGAAGACAAGGCGGACATCTGGCGTCGCGACGCCGGGCTGGTGACGCACATGGAACTGATTGTTTCCGCGGAAGACAACGCCGACATGAGACGCATATCGATCGCGAATTATTCAACCCGCCCACGCGAAATCGAGCTGACCAGTTATGCGGAAATCGTCCTGGCGCCGCGCGCCGACGACCTGGGGCATCCAGCCTTCAGCAACCTCTTTATTGAAACTGAGTTTCACGCGCCGCACAGCGCGCTGTTCGCGCGCCGGCGTCCGCGTTCATCCCAGGATGTGCCCAGGTGGGCCTTGCACGTTTTAGCTACTACCAGCGAGGCGATCACCGGCATTCAGTTCGAAACCGATCGCACACGTTTTCTTGGCCGCGGACATACGCCGAACGATCCCGTTGCCGTAATGGAAGATCGTCCGTTATCAAACACCGTCGGAGCGGTGCTCGATCCAATCTTTAGCCTTCGTTGCCGCGTGCGCCTGCAACCGAACGAAACTACGCAGATTGTTTTCACGACCGGGGTGGCTGAGTCGCGCGAACACGCCGTGGCGCTGGCGGAAAAATATCGCGACGCGAATATCTTCGAGCGGGAATCGCGTCTGGCCTGGACGCGCGCACAGGTCGAGATGACTCATCTGCATATTGATCCCAACGAGGCACATCTGTTTCAACGATTGGCCGGTCGAATTTTGTACGAAGATCCTTCGCTGCGGCCCGGGCCACACGTGCTGGCGCTGAATAAGCTGACCCAGTCGGGGCTTTGGGCTCATGGAATCAGCGGCGATTTGCCAATCGTAATCTTGCGGCTCGATCGCGAGGAAGATGTCTCGATGGCGCGTCAACTCTTGCGCGGCCATCAGTATCTGCGGTCGAAAGGTTTGCAATTCGATTTTGTGATTCTGAACGATCATCCGACGGACTATCTACAATCTCTTCAGGATGCGTTGCAAATGGCGGTGCGCACTTCTGGGGCGCAGGGACTGTTGGATCAGCCGGGAGGAATTTTTATTCGTCGTTCTGACACCATGCCGGAGGAAGAGCGCATTTTGCTCCACGCAGTCGCCCGCGTCGTCATCGTCAGCGAGCGAGGCTCTCTGGAAGATCAATTGGTGCGGCGGCCGATCGAAGGCATTCTGCCCGCGCTGTTCCAACCGCGCTTGGCGTCGCAAACCTATCCCGAAACAGCGTTCGAGCTGCCGAAGCTTTCGTTCTTTAACGGACTCGGCGGCTTTGCTCATGGGGGACGCGAGTATGTGATTGTTTTAGGCGAAGGCCAATGGGCGCCGGCGCCCTGGTCTAATGTGATCGCGAACAGCGCGGACTTTGGGTTTCTGATTACGGAGAATGGTGGCGGCTTCACCTGGTCTACTAATAGCCATGAGAATCGTCTGACCCCGTGGTCGAACGATGCCGTCAGCGATCCGCCGAGCGAAATCATTTACCTTCGCGATGAAGACTCCGGCGCCACCTGGACGCCGACGCCCTTGCCGATTCGCGAAACACAGAGTTACTTGATTCGCCACGGACAGGGCTACACGGTCTTCGAGCATGCCAGCCACGGACTCTCGCAGGAACTGCTGGTCTTTGCGCCGCTCGATGCGCCGGTGAAAATCTCACTATTGCGACTGCGCAATCGCAGTGCTCATCGTCGTAGACTTTCGGTTACGAGTTATCAGGAACTGGTACTGGGTGTTGGCCGCGAAACCTCCGGGCCGCACGTGGTCACGGATCTCGAAGAGCAGGAAGGGGCGATCTTCGCGCGCAATTCATACAACAACGAGTTTGCGAACCGAGTCGCTTGGGTCGGGACCAGCGAACCTCGCTTCACGATGACTTGCGATCGGACAGAATTCATCGGCCGGAACGGCTCGCTGGCGCAACCTGCAGCTTTGCGTCGCGTCGGATTGAGTGGTCGCGACGGCGCCGGTCTTGATCCATGCCTGGCGATCCAGGCATCCATCGAACTCGCTCCAGGTGAAGCCCGCGAGGTGGTCTTCCTGCTCGGCGAAGCTGAAACGATAGCCACAGCCCGCGAGATCAACGCGCGTTTCCGCAGTGTCGCTGCCGTCAACAAAGCTTTCGAAGGCGTGCTCGGATTCTGGGACCAACTGTTGGGCGCAATCGAGATCAAGACACCCGATGCTTCGATGGATACTTTGGTGAATCGTTGGCTGTTGTGTCAGACCCTTTCATCTCGCGTGCGTGGACGCTCCGCCTTTTATCAGTCGAGCGGCGCGTTCGGCTTTCGCGATCAGTTGCAGGACGTGATGGCGTTAGTTTATTCGCGGCCCGAGGTCGCGCGCGAACAAATCCTCCGCGCCGCCGCCCGCCAATTCAAAGAAGGCGACGTGCTGCATTGGTGGCACGAACCGACGGGCCGGGGCGTGCGCACGCGCTTTTCCGATGACCTGCTGTGGCTGCCTTACGTCGTGTCGTTTTATGTGAACGCAACGGGTGATGAATCGATTCTTGAAGAGACAGCGCCGTTTATCGAAGGTCCGCTGCTCGAATCGGACAAAGCGGAGAACTATCTGCAGCCGGAAGTTTCGCGCGAGAGCGCATCTGTGCTCGAGCATTGCGCGCGCGCCATCGACCGCAGTCTCGGCCTCGGCGAGCACGGTTTACCGCTAATGGGCTCGGGCGACTGGAACGATGGCATGAACCGCGTCGGCATTGAAGGCAAAGGCGAAAGCGTTTGGCTCGGCTGGTTTCTCTGCACGGTGCTAAATGCTTTCGCTCCGCTGTGTGAAGAGTCAGAAACCCGACCGTCAGGGAGGGTGCAAAGTTATCGTCGTCATTTGGAAAAGCTGAAGAAAGGATTGCAAGATGCCTGGGATGGCGACTGGTACAAACGCGCTTATTTTGATGACGGCACGCCGCTCGGCTCGGCGCAGAATGACGAATGCCGTATCGATTCAATTGCGCAGACTTGGGCCGTCATGTCCGGTGTAGCCGAACCTCATCGTGCGGCGCGCGCCATGGCCGCCGTCGAAGAATATCTAATCCGACGCGGTGACGGATTGATCGGCCTGTTCGCTCCGCCGTTTGATAAGAGCAAGCTGGATCCCGGCTACGTCAAAGGCTATGTCCCTGGCGTCCGCGAAAACGGCGGACAATACACGCACGCGGCGCTATGGACGGTGATTGCATTCGCGGTGTTAGGCGACGGCGATCGCGCCGGCGAATTGTTCGGACTGCTAAATCCGATCAATCACGCTTCGACGCGCGCCGGCTTGCATAAATACAAAGTCGAACCCTACGTCGCCGCCGCCGACGTTTACGCGGTGCCGCCGCACACCGGCCGTGGCGGGTGGACCTGGTACACGGGTTCCGCTGGATGGATGTACCGAGCCGCGTTGGAATACATCCTCGGTTTCAAGTTGCAAGGCGATCGTTTGCGTCTCGATCCCTGCATCCCACGTTTCTGGCGCGAGTTCGAGATCACCTATCGACGCGGCGATACGACTTATCGAATCACAGTCGAAAATCCCCACTCGCTCAACCGCGGCGTCGCCAGCGTTTCGCTTGATGGCGTCGCACAGTCAGCGGATGTAGTCTTGCTGAGCAATGATGGCCTGACTCATGATGTTCGACTGGTGATCGGCGAGAAGACGCCAGTCGATGAGTTAGAACCGATAGCTTCTGAGGTAGCTCAACCCGAGGAAGCGCACTAGCGTCATTAGTGATTATCGCAACGAGGGTGTGGAATAATAGCCGCTGTGGAAGTCGACCCGCTATGGTTGTTGCTCGCGTGATGTTCAAACCAGGCTACTTTACGTCGAACTGTGCGCTCCTGAAAGGCCGTTTTCTTGCCTCTTTCCTGGCCCTGCTGTGCGCCTCATTCTCTAACTCTCCGAAAGCCGAAGGCGCAATCGACGAAACAGGGCTAAGTGATTTCAACGCTCTCACGTCTTCGTTTAGATCAATTGCGGGTAACGACGCGCTGGGCCCGAGTCGAGAATCAGATCTTGTCTCGCAGGGTCAGTCGCAACCCGCGATTCTCGAACTCGGAAAATTCGTCGAGGGTGAGATTTCCGGCGGCCAAACGCAGCGGTTTCAAATCAATTTGTCCACCGGCCAATTCGCCGGCGTGAGTATTCGACAGCGCGGCGTCGACGTCGTCGAACGCCTGTTCGCGCCCAACGGCAAGGAGGTTGCGGAGTTCGATGATGAGAGCCGGCCACAGGAAGAAGAGCGCGCGGAGTTCGTGGCGGAAACAGACGGCCCATATCGTCTGGAGATTACGGCCAAATTCAAACTCGCCACGGGACGTTATGAGATTCGGCTGACAGAGGTCCGCGCCGCAACTGGTCACGATCGTCTGCTCCATGAAGCTCATAGACTCGATACGCAATCGTCGAATCTGGTCCATGCGGGAAACTATGATGACGCCCTGCCGCTGGCTGAGCGCGCGCTGGAGATCGCTGAAAAGGAACTCGGGCCGGACCATCCTTACGTCGGACACCTGCTCAACGAACTCGGCCTCTTGCATTTGAACAAAGGCACCTACACCAAAGCCCAACCACTGTATCAACGCGCGCTGGCAATAAACCAGAAAGCGCGCGGTCCCGAGCACCCGGAAACCATTGAATCAATGCGCGGTCTGGGCGCGACCTATGGCGCCCTGGATGAGTTTCAGAAAGGTGAAGAGTTGTTACAGCAGGCGCTACAGGTTACTGAGAAAACCTTCGGTTCGGATCATCTTAATTTCGCGGAGTGTCTGCTTACCATCGGAACTCTTCATTGGCGCCGCAGTGATCTGGCGCGGGCTGAACAGGAAATTCAGCGAGGGCTAACAATTGCCGAGAAGAATTTGGGACCTGATAGCCTTTCATTGGCGACGCCTCTCAACAACCTGGGCACGCTTTACAACTCCCGCAAGGAGTACGATCGCGCTGAGCCTTTGTTGCAGCGCGCGCTCGAGATTAGGGAAAAGAAGTCCCCCGACAGTCCGGAACTCGCGATGCCGCTCCAGAATCTGGGACTGATCGCTCAGGAAAAGCGAAAAGACTACGCGCGCGCCCTGGACTTGTACTGGCGTGCGGTCCAGGTGCTCGAAAAAGGCGTCGGGCCGGAGAGCCCACGCGTCGCGCGCATCCTCAACAACATCGCCAACATTTACAAATCTCAGGGTGATTTTACGAAGGCGTTGGAACTGCACCAGCGTGTGTATTCGATCATGGAGAAAGCTCTTGGTCCTAATCACGGTGTGACGCTGGTCTCGCTCGGAAACATCGCGAGAACCTACGCTTCGATGGGCGATGTGCAAAACGCGATTAAGTTTCAGGCGCTGACGGATGAAGTCATCGAAAAGAATCTCGCTTTGAATCTAGCAATTGGATCAGAGCGCCAAAAGCTCGCGTACTTCGACTCGCTGTCTGAGCGGACCGATCGCACGATTTCTCTGCACGTCAATATGGCCCCAGGCGATTCGACAGCGCGCGACCTGGCCACGCTGGTAATCTTGCAGCGCAAGGGGCGAGTTCTGGATGCGATGTCCGGCAGTCTCTCGGCATTGCGCCAGCGCCTGAACAGCGAAGACCAAAAGCTACTAGACGAACTCAACGCAACGACGGCGCAGTTGGCAAAGCTCGAACTTAATGGACCGGGACAAACGCAGCTGGACGATTTCCGCAGACGGGTCGCGGCGCTGGAAGAACAAAAAGAAAAACTCGAATCCGAGATCAGCCGGCGGAGCGCCGAATTCCGCGCGCAAACGCAGCCGGTCATACTCGCCGCGGTGCAAGCGGCGATCCCGCCGGATGCAGCTTTGATCGAGTTCGCCACTTATCGCCCTTTTAATCCTCGTGTTGACAACATCGATGCTTACGGTGAGCCGCGCTACATCGCTTACATCGTGCGGCAACAAGGCGAAGTGAAATGGAAAGAGCTTGGTCCGGCAAAGAAGATCGAATCTGCGATCGAGGCTCTTCGCGAAAGCTTGCGCGACCCTCAGCGCCAGGAAGTGCAACAACGCGCGCGCGCTGTTGACGAAGAAATTATGCAGCCTGTGCGCTCGCTTTTTGGCGATGCGACCCAACTACTCGTTTCGGCCGATGGCTCATTGAACCTGATTCCGTTTGCCGCGTTGGTTGATGAGCAAGGCAAATACCTCATCGAGCGCTACTCGATAGCGTACCTGACCAGTGGGCGTGACCTGCTTCGTTTGCAAGTGCCGCGGGAAAGCAAGAGCCCGCCAGTCGTAATCGCCGACCCTGCGTTTGGCGAGCCGGTCATAATCGCATCGAGCAACGGCCCGGGCACAAATAACCGGGCCCGAGGGAATTATTCAGAGCTCTTTTTTGGACCATTGCCCGGAGTCACCGAAGAAGTGCGCGCCCTCAAAGAGTTGCTGCCACAGGCGAGCTTCCTCACCAAAGAAAGCGCGACCAAGGCAGCAGTAGAGAAACTCTCCGCGCCGAGCATTCTGCACATTGCCACTCACGGATTCTTTTTGTCGGTACCGGGAGCGTTAGCGACCGGGCCTGCGTCAGAACCGAGAGCGTTACCGACCCGCCCCAACACGAGTTCCAAGATCGACAATCCACTACTGCGTTCAGGCTTGGCGCTCGCCGGCGCCAATCAAAGGAGTGATGGAATTCTTACCGCGCTGGAAGCGTCAGGTCTCAACCTTTGGGGAACCAAGCTAGTTGTGCTATCCGCCTGCGACACGGGTATCGGCGAGATCAAGAGCAGCGAAGGTGTCTATGGTTTGCGGCGGTCGTTGGTGCTCGCCGGCGCCGAGAGTCAAACGATGAGTTTGTGGGCGGTTTCCGATCGCAGCACGCGCGATCTGATGATCAGTTACTACAAGAATTTGACTAACGGTCAGGGCAGAGGTGATTCACTTCGCCAGGCGCAACTGCAAATTCTGAAGAGCAAGTCCCACAGCCATCCTTACTATTGGGCCAGCTTCA
>QHXE01000992.1 GCA_003222835.1 Acidobacteriota bacterium
CCGACTGTCATTTCTGGTCAGTTAATTCCAAGTTCAAACGGCACAGCCACCGCGGCTGCAACAGGAACCGATTTCGGCAGCGTCGGGCGCAACGTCTTGCGAGGGCCAAAACAAGTCAACGTTGATGTCTCAATCATTAAACGCTTTCCGATTAGCGAGACGAAGAACATTGAGTTCCGCGCTGAGTTTTTCAACCTCTTCAATCACCTGAACTTTGCCAACCCCATCAGCAACTTCAACGCCGTACCTTCATCCAGTATCGACCCGAATACCGGGCAGATCATTGGGAATCCTGGCGATTTCGGTCGCATCAACTCAACCAGCAACAACCCGCGGCTCGTTCAATTCGCGCTGAAGCTCAACTTTTGAGTCGAGCTTTGTCCCGTCATTCGAGATCAAACCTTTCGCCGTACTGCGGCACTTCCACGTTCCATCCAAATCGATCCTTGATGTGTCCTGCCATCGCGTTCGCAGCTTCCGGTTCGCCGTGAGTCACGAACACTCGTTTCGGAGAAGATGGCATTCCTTCCAGCCAACGAACTACTTCCTTCCAATCAGCATGGGCTGAGAAGCCGCCAATCTTTTCGACGCGACAGCGTACGGGCACCCATTGGCCCAGAACCTTCACCTGTTTCTCGCCATCCGCGACGCGACGCCCAAGCGTGCCGCCTGCCTGGTAACCGACAAAGACCACGGTGCTATTTTCGTCCGGCAAGAAACGCAATGCGTGATGCAACACGCGGCCGCCATTCATCATCCCCGAGGCGGCGATAATTACCCGCGCGCCTTGGGCGTCATTCAAACGCTTCGAGTCCTCTCTGGTTACGCACGCGAGCATTGAATGCGTGCGTAGCGGCGTGGGATTGGTCTTGAGAGCGTCAGCGTATTCTTCGTCCTGTTCCTCAGTTCGCGCGGCGTATGCCTGCGTTGCGGCGGCGGCCATCGGTGAATCGACACACACCGGCAGAATCGGAATTCGCTTCTCATTTTCCAATTCGCGAATGAAGTAGAGGATCTCCTGCGCGCGTCCGACGGCAAACGCCGGAATAAGCACCGGACCGTTGCGCGCCGCCGCGTCCTTTATGATTCGTTCCAGCGCGTCCTTTGGGTGCTCGACATCGTGCAGACGATCGCCGTAGGTCGACTCGACCAGCAGGTAATCGCATGCGGGCGGCGCCATGGGATCGCGGATGATCGGCTGATCGTATTTGCCCAGATCGCCTGAGAAATCCACGGTGCGAGTTTGTTCGCCATTCAGGTGTACGGCCACCTGACTCGAGCCCAGGATGTGACCGGCGATACGAAACTCCGCCGTGATGCCTTTGGTAATTCGAACCTCCTGGCCGTCGTTGGGCACGACCTGGAGGAGCTTTAACGTTTCTCGCGCATCCTGTTCAGTGTAGAGTGGCAACGCCGGCAAGTGCTTTGTGATCTTGTGCCGATTGCGATAGTCAGCTTCTTCTTCCTGCAAGCGCGCCGAATCGGGCAAAAGAATTTTTAAAAGATCGGCCGCGCCCCGCGAACAATAAACCGGCCAGCGAAAACCATGACTCACGAAACGCGGCAGATAACCAGTGTGATCGATGTGTGCGTGCGTAATGATGACCGCGTCAACTGAGGCAGCATTAAACGGTGGTTCTTGCCAATTGCGATCGCGCAACTCGTGCCCGCCTTGAAATAGACCGCAATCGACGAGCACGCGGGCGCGATCGGTTTCAATTAAATACTTCGAACCGGTCACAGTGCCGGCTGCGCCCCAGAATGAAAGTGTGTTCACAGTACTAGTTGGTTATTGTTGTCGTTAAAGAGAATTTGCCCTTCGTTTGGGGCGACATTGAAAATTGAAAAATGAAAATTGCAAATTGTAAATTGGCTGCCGCTTCAGGATCATTCTCCCCGCAATTTGCATTTTGCAGTTTTCAATTTTCAATTTTCATTTCTTTGGATTTCAAAGCGGTTCATGAGGTGGCCAAGTCAAAGCGTTTCACTTGATTTAACCTCGTCGCAAACGCCAGGGCAGCAAGGATGTTTTCCCGCTCAAGATCTTGATATTCGTCGAGAATCTGGTCAACGGTCATTCCC
>QHXE01000993.1 GCA_003222835.1 Acidobacteriota bacterium
GTGTTCGATCGCGGCCTACTGACCGTAAAGCTCTACATGATGGTCGGCTTGCCCACCGAAACTGATGAAGACCTGGCTGAAATGATCACGCTGGTCGAACGAATCAAGGATCGAATGCTGGAAGCAGGCAAGCGCTTCGGCCGGGCCGGTAAGATCATTCCTTCGCTTAATGGACTGGTGCCAAAGCCGAACACACCATTTCAGTGGGAACCGATTTGCAGCGAGAAGGAATTGAAGCGCCGTTTGAAATGGGTTTCCAAAAACCTGTCTCGCATTCCCAACGTCGAGGTGCGCGCGATGTCGTCGCGGATCGCGCACGAACAGGCGCTGTTCTCTTCCGGCGATCGACGCATCGCGCGCGTCATCGAAGCTACCGCGCGCTTGCAAGGCGATCTGAATGCGGCGCTGCGCGAAACGCAGATCGATCCCGCGTTCCATACCAGCCGGCGACGCAGTTACGATGAAATCCTTCCATGGGAGATCGTGAATTCCGGTCTGTCGCGCGAGTTCATGCAGAGAGAAGACGAGCGCGCCCACGACGCTCGTTCAACTGCACCCTGTCCTTCGGTAAATCAATGCACGCGCTGCGGAGTCTGTCCCACGACTTGGCTCGCCGAAGCGCCCGCTGCGCTCGTTCAGTTAAAGGCGTTTGCGACCGCGGCCCAACCGGCGTTAATCGCATCGCAAGCCAATTAAGCCACGATCATAGAACCTGAGACTGCGGCCATCGCCACTGAAGCGATCGTTACCAAGAGCGCCCATCCGTTGCCGTTTAGCCTGCCCGCCGTAATTAATCCTGTTCTTGACTTGCGTTGGAAGAAGATGTGCGCGAGCGAAAGACACGCGCTGGCAATTCCCAGGCAGTAGAGTCTTTGTATGAAGATTCTTGCTTGATTGTTTCCCGAGCCCGTTAGGTCGTCGTACTTCCAAAGTTGATAAAGCAGAGGATTGTAGAGCCAGTGGTTGTAGCCGATGCTGTAAAGATAAAACAGCCCGGCGCCTGTTCCAACGCTCACCGTATAGACGAGGTACTTATTCCGAAGTAAGACATTCAGGGCGATGGATATGGCGGTCAAGAAAATCAGGCTGGGCAGCAGTATCACTGAATAGGTTATCAGGAAAGATTGAACTTCAATCGGAGTGTGGCCCCTGATAATTTGGATCACGATCGCGGTCAGGCCGACCAGCACTATCAGCGAAAGCGCCAGCAAGAGCGTTGCCAAAAACTTTGAGAGCAGCAAGACATTGTTCGGCGCCGGCGTGGCCCATAAGACAGGCTCAATACTCACCTCACGATCGCGGTGCATCGCTTCGCCGGTGTAGAAGACAGTCATGCCGACCAAAAATAACAACAATGCTTTGGCGGTGCCGCTCGCATAGGTGGCGGAATAGGAGACCTCAGGAACAACGCGATAGAAAGCGAGGTCAAAAATAGAAAGAAAGATCGCCAGCGGCATTAGGACGATGAGACTTCGTTCGGCGCGAAGTAGCCGAAACTCCACGCCTAAGGCCGCGATCAGTTTATTCACATTGGCACGAATTCCTTCGTTGACCCTGGTGACTTCAGGGACGGGGACGCGGGGGAATAACGCGCTTGCTTTGTAGTCAGGCTTTTCGAATTCGTCGAGTCTCGTCGCCGGCGAACTCTCCGGGTAATAGACTCCTTCGGCTGCGGTCGAAAGATTGAGGACCGAAAACTTTTCTACCTTCCCGGGTCGCTCGGCTATTGTGAAGCGTACGTAAAGAATCGTCAGACAAATCGCGGCAAGTACGATCATTCCCGCGCGGTTGATGATTAGGTTCGAGTCGTAAACAATTACAAGTCGATTCAGGACTTCGGCGCTGCGCTTGTAACCCCAGGGATTACCCCAATTCATCAGCAGCGGATCAAGCACAACTCTCCAGCGCACGGGCAAACTCTTCAATAGAACAGTCTGATAGGTGATGTAGAACGGGTAAAACGCAACTCCTAACCCGTAAACAATCTTGGCGCTCCGCGTCAGAGTGCCGACGGTAAAGTAGATGGCGGCTAAAGCCAGATGCGAGATGACCACGAAGACAAAAAAGTGTTTAGGGTAAAGAAAGAACTTCTTGTCCTGCACCACCATGCCCTGTTTAGGGATCCACTGAAGCACAAAGAACATGATGGAGAAAGCCGACTGACAGCACGCCAGCACGAAGAAGTTGCCGAAGAATTTTCCCAGAAGATATTGGGCTCGGGTTACGGGTTTAGAGAAAATGAGAGGGTCTATCCCGACGCGAAAATCTCTGATCGCAGGATCGGCCATCATGAGCAGAAGGAGTAAGGCGGGAGCACGCCGGCAATGAAGAAATCCGCGTTGGTGGCCCAGCCCTGTCCAGTCGCGGGCCCCTTAGCCCACCAGAGCAGCGCATTACCTCCGCATAGAATCGCGATCGCGTACGGGGCCACGCGCTTGGAATTGAGCAGCACCTCATTCTGAAAGATTGCAAAGAAAGGCGAATGGAAGGAATTTCTCATCTTACTGATGGACTGTTTCCTAATCGCTATTTGATCATTGAGCCGGTGACGACCGCGACCACGAGCGAAACAACCGTTACCACGATCGCCCAACCTGTACTGCCGAGTCGCCCGTTGATTGTGAAACCTTTCGCTGACTTGCGTCGGAAACCAAGGTGGGCGAGGGCCAGACACAAACAGGAAAGAGCCAGCCAATAGACTCGATGCGTCAGGATCGTTCCAACCTTGTTTCCCCCGCCCGTCAAATCAGCGTAATTCCAAAGCTGATAAAGCAACGGGTTATAAAGCCAGTGTTTATATCCCTGTCCATACAGATAAAACAGTCCGGCGGCAATGCCGGTGCTTACTGCGTAAGCAACGTATTTATCTCGCAGCAAAATATTCAGCGCAACGGATACCCCGCTCATGAAAACTAAGCTAGGCAGCAGAATTACGGAGTAGGTTATCAGGTAGGCCGAAATGTTAACCGGAGTGTCGCCCTTAAGAATTTGTATCACTATTGCGATCGCACCAACCACCACTACCAAGGAAAGCCCCAACAAAAGCGTTGCGAAGAACTTTGAGAGCAGCAAGACACTGTTCGGAATCGGCGTGGCCCATAAAACCGGCACCATCTTCAGTTCGCGATCACGGTGCATCGCTTCGCCCGTGTAAAAGACAGTCATGCCCAACAGGAAAAGCAATAGGTAGCCGGCTGTGCTGCTCGCATAAGTAGCTGAATAGGAGATCTCAGGAACAACTTTGTAAAAAGCCAGTTCCAAAGTTGAGAAAAGGACAGCCAGAGGCGCAAGGACGATAAGACTTCGTTCAGCGCGAAGAAGCTGGAATTCAATACCTAATGCTGCGATCAGTTTGTCTACAGTCGTCCGAAATCCGTGACTCGCGGTAGCGACGCTGGGAAGCATCACTCTCTCATGCGATTCGGGCTTATCCAACAGAGCTATGCGCTTTTCCGGGAGACTCGCCGCGGAGTAATAAACTCTATCAGCCCCTGTCGAAAGCGCGAGGATTGAAAAGCTTTCTGCTCCTTCGGTCCGCTCGGCTACTGTAAACCGGCGGCAAAGAATCGTCAGACACACGACGGCTCCGAGAATCAGTACCCCGCGGTTTATGAAGAAGTCCGGGCTGTAACTCACTATGTATTGATCAATGAAGGCCGGGGCGGGTTTCACCGTCCCCGCCGCGATCATCAGATCGACCGAGGAAAACCAAAAAGGATCAAGAACTAATCGCCACCGCACCGGCAGGCCTTTCTCGAGAAATGAACTGCCTAAGTAGACCACGGGAACAGAGACTGCTAACCCGTAAACCAACTTGGTACTGCGCGTGAGTGTCGCCACACTAAAATAGATGGCGGCCAGAAGGAGATGCGAGATGACGGCGAAAAAAAAGAAATGTTTGAAATAAGGGAGCACGCGCACTGGCAACACAATCATCGCCGACGTATGGACCACTTGCATTACGATCAGCGACAGGACATAGGTCGACATACAACACACGAACACAAAAAAGTTGCCCAGGAATTTACCGATGAGATAGGAAGCACGGCTGATAGGCTTTGAAAAGATCAGCGAGTCAACACCCAGGCGGAAATCTCTGAGCACCGGATCTCCCATGATCACAGCATTGAAGATTGGAAGGCCCAGAAACCAGGAGAAGGCCAGGATGTTTCTGGCAATGTTGAAGTCGCTGTTCGTAGCCCATCCGCGCGTTACGGCTGCGCCCCTGACCGACCACATCAAAGCATTGACAATAAACAGAAGCATCAACACGTAGGGAGCAACGCGTTTCGAGTTAAGTAGCACTTCGTTTTGAAAAACTGCGAAGAACGGCCTTTGTAAGGGACTTTTCATCTCAACTCGCTCGTTACCGTTGGTTGACCAGATCAAAGTAGTAGTCTTCGAGGACGGGAGTGGCCGGAATGAATTCTTCGCTCGGCCGTTCACGTTTTGAAATTACTCTCAGGCGCGCCTGTCCGTCGTACATCTGCGAAGAGATCACCTGGTGTTGAGACTTCATCGCGGCGACTTTCTCGCGCGGCACGGTGGCTTCCCAAACTGATTCTTTCAATTGATCGATCGCTTGCCGCGGTGTACACGAAGACAGGATTGCGCCCTGTCGAATAATCGCCATGTTGCCGCACAGATTGGAAACGTCTGAGACAATGTGCGTTGAGAGAATTACCACGGCGCTTTCGCTTGCGGTCTCTGAAAGCAGATTGTGAAAACGTACGCGCTCTTCCGGATCCAGCCCGGCGGTCGGCTCATCGACAATGATCAGCTCTGGTTCACCGATCAGCGCCTGCGCGATTCCTAGGCGTTGCCGCATGCCTCCTGAGAACCCACCCACCCGCTGTTTCCGTGCCGACGAGAGATTCACGCGCTCGAGCAAAGCATCGATC
>QHXE01000994.1 GCA_003222835.1 Acidobacteriota bacterium
CAATTCAGGGGGACTGATGGCCACCAACAGGTCGGTTCCTTGCCACGCTGTCATCAAACCCAGCGCGCCACCAGCAGTCGCCAGGATCAAACTCTCGGTCAGCAGTTGTCTGACGATCCGCGCGCGACCGGCGCCCAGGGCGACTCTGACTCCGATCTCTTTTTGCCGCGAGACACCGCGAGCCAGGAGCAGGTTCGCCACGTTCGTGCAGGCAATGAGCAGCACAAATCCGACGGCGCCGAGCAGAATGAGCAGGGGCTTGCGAATCTCACCGCTGAATTGAGCTCGGAGGGGAACGAGCAGGATTCCCCAACTGGTATTGAATTCCGGATACGCCTGTGAGAGGCGCGCTGCGATCGTGTTCATCTCAGCCTGCGCTTGCTGGAGCGTGATGCCTGGCTTAAGTCTGCCGACGGCGCTGGCGAAGCGGCCATGACGCTCGCGCAACTGATTTGAGATCTGCCATGTTCGCCACATCTCAGCGGGCCTGTTGGTCATCGCTGTTTTGGCGAGGTGCAAAGTGAAGTCGCTGGGCAGGACGCCGACGACTGTGACGTCTCTGTTGTTGAGGGTTAGGTGACGGCCTAGTACGTTTTGGCCTCCGAAGCGGCGTTGCCACAACGAGTAACTCAGCACGACAACGTCCGGTTGATTTGGCTGTCCATCATCCGGAGTAAACGTTCGGCCCATGATCGGGTTGACCCCAAGCACCGAAAAGAAATTTGACGTGGCAATCTGTGTGGGAATCTCTTCCGGCTCGCCGTCATTCGTGAGCTTCGCGTTCCGATCGATGAACGTGGCCATGTCTTCGAAAACGTGGTTCTGCTCTTTCCAGTCAAAGAAGTTGCCGAGGTTGATCACATTCTGCTGTTTGGGATCGCGGCGGAGATTGTTTTCCCAAACCATGACCAGGCGATCAGCGTTACGGTAAGGCAAGGAACTCATTAGCACCGCATGGACGACGCTAAAGATGGAGGTGCTCGCCCCAATGCCGAGCGCGAGCGTGATCACCGAGATCAAAGTGAACGCCGGACGGCCGAGCAAACTTCGCATGCCGTAGCGAATGTCTTTGAAAAGCGTTTCCATGACTTTCCCCTCTGACGCAGACTTAGCAGGGCTGAAAAAATTACCACAGAGACACAGAGACACAGAGTCACAGAGTCACAGAGAACAGGAAGAATTAGGAGCCATCAGAAATGCCATCAAATTCCGGCATCATTTTCTCTCATCTTTCTCTGTGTCTCCGTGTCTAAGGTTAGTTTTTCATCAGACCTGTTAGGTCTGTGCTACCAAAGATCCCAAATGACGACAAGGCTTGCTTCCCATCACTGCTGATCGCGTTCGGCAACGGTCTCATTCGTATCTCAGAGCCTCAACCGGATCGACTTTGGTTGCCCGCCGCGCCGGAATGGCACAAGCGACCAACGCCACGATGGTGAGCAGAGCCACCGCGGCGCCAAAGGTCAATGGATCTCTCGGCTTCACTCCGAAGAGCATGCTGGTGAGACTCTCCAGATATTTCGTCAGCACATAAGCGCCGGCCACGCCCAGCGCTACGCCGATCAATGTCAACGTCAACCCTTGCCTCAAAATCATCTTCAGCACTCTGGCGCGATCCGCGCCCAGCGCCATGCGAATCCCAATCTCCTGCGTCCGTCGCGATACTGAATAAGCCATCACACCGTAGAGTCCGATTGAGGCAAGCTGCTGCGCGAGGACGCCAAAGAGACTCATGAGCTTTGCGAACAGTCGCTCCATCGAGAGCGTTTCATCAGCCTGCTCGATTTGTGTCTTTATGTTATTGAGCGGCAGATTGGCTTCGACCTCGCGCACGGCCTGGCGAATCGTCGCGACAAACGCCTTAGGGTCTCTTGTGGTTCGCACCTCGAACGTCATTGAGTCGGTTGCTCCGGGAGTCTGCAACCAGGATCGATACATTGTCGCGGGGGTTTCTTCGCGCTGGCTCGTATACTTCGCGTCTTTGACCAGCCCGATGATCTCGATTGGATCCGGTTTTGCGATGTCGAAACTGAATCGTTTGCCGATTGGATTTTCTTCGGGAAAATACTCTCGCGCGAAAGTTTGGTTCACCACCGCGACTTTTGGCGCGTGCAAATCATCCTGTGCTGTGAAGGTACGTCCGAGCAGTAGCGGGATTTCCATCGTTTCGAAAAAGTTTTCCCGCACATTGTGATAATAGACTTCCCTGGTCGACGGTACGGTACCGTCAGGCGCAGT
The DNA here is from genome assembly GCA_003222835.1 of Acidobacteriota bacterium. The sequence goes on from QHXE01000994.1 coordinate 2,239, forward strand.
CTTCGCGCCAGGTCGATCGAAAGTGCCTGCCGATGAAGCATGTGAAAGCAAAGGTAATCGAGAGAAGGTGACTGAACGCAAGCGATCGTCTTTGTAACCGAGTAAGCTCGGTTCGACGCTGAAGAGCAGAAGATTCCGCTCGTTAAAGCCGGTCTCGACTCGCTGTAGATTGATCAGAGTGCGCACCAACAGTCCCGCGCCGATCAGTAACAACAGCGACAACGATACCTGGGCCACAACCAATGACTTACTTAGGAGCGACCGCGATGAGAAGCTGGAACTCCTGCCGCTGTCTTTAAGCGCCGGCGTCAGGTCAAGTCGAGTTGCGCGCATAGCAGGAACAACCCCGAAGACGATTCCGGTCAGAAACGACAATCCAAACGTGAAGGCAAGCACGCGCAAATCGAGGCGCGGATTCAATGAAATCATCTCTCGGCCCGCCCATTCACTGACGCCTAATAAACTGTCCTTAATCCACAGCGCAGTTAACACACCGAGGCCGCCACCCAACATCGCTAATACCACGCTCTCAGTCAGCAATTGGCGAATCAAACGCCAACGACTCGCCCCCATCGCGAGACGTACGGCGATCTCTTTTTGTCGAGAGGATGCACGAACTAACAGCAAGTTCGCGACATTGGCGCACGCAATTAGCAGCACTAATCCAACGACACCGAATAGCAGTTTCAGGGGTTTGGCAAAAAACTCTCGGCCATTCATT
>QHXE01000995.1 GCA_003222835.1 Acidobacteriota bacterium
CGGCTATCGTGAAAGCGACGTTGTTAAGATTGATTTGCTTACCGACGACTTCCCGGTTGCCACCAAAACGCTTTTGCCAATAACGATGACTGAGCACCGCGACGGGACTAGCCGCCAAAGTGTCGTCGGCGTCGGTAATTGTGCGACCAAGAAAGGCGGGAACGCTCAGGACCTGATAGTAATTTCCCGATACGGCTTGAGCCATCGCGACATCGGCGAGACCGTCGGCATTCACGTTCAAAGCCAGGAAGCCAAACGCCGCAATGTCGGAACATTCACCACGCTGCTCGCGTAACCGCACGAACGTCTGATAA
>QHXE01000996.1 GCA_003222835.1 Acidobacteriota bacterium
ATGAAGCGGAAACGGCCAGTGCCGCGGCCATGGCTTTCACTGCTGGCCTCCAAAAAGCCGGCTGACCATGGAACCAAACCCGGCTATTTCCCGCGATCTTAACGCACTCATCGGATTCGCCTTGATGTGGATCATTTGCACCCGCCGCTGCAGCCATTCTGCGGAATGTCGCCATGTCCGCCGCCCATCTTCGGCGGACCAAGTGGAATCTGTAAGTGAATGTGGTTGCCCTGGGACTTTGGCGATGGATGCTTTGCCTCATCCAACCCAAAACCAGCGCCACAACCTGCAGCCGTGCACAAGATTTTATCGGCATTGCCCGGATCATACTTCAGATCAACGGCGACGCCCCTTCTGTGCGGCTTACCAGGGGGATGGACAGGAGTGTTTTCGGAAGTTGAAGTCACTACGAGATTCAGGCCCGTCTTCGACTCTATGCATTTCAGCAGTTTGTCGATCTCCGGCGAGGGCGGAAGCGGCGGTATCTTTTGATGTGGATCCAATGTGTACAGCCCCAGAGGGTCAATCCAGTTTGCCGGGTTGTTTTCGACGTACTCATAAAGATTGGGGTTGTCATACAGCGATCCCTGATCGTTCGGGTCTTCACTGATGAACCTGCCCGCGGTTGGATCGTAGTATCTGGCGCGATAGTAATACAGACCGCTTTCGGTGTCGGATTCGCGGGCGGTGTACTGGAATGGGTTCACGAGCGACCCTGTCGAGGCCGTCAGTTTACCGAAGGAGTCGTAAGTGTAGGTGTTCGCTATCGACCCAGCCGAACTGCTCAGCGAAGTGACGGAGCCCAGACCGTCGGCGTGGAAGTAGCTCGTTGCGCCGCTGCGCAGCATGGCCAGCGGCTCGTCGATGTTTTGCGTGTCCTCGTAGCGAGCCACGACGGCACCCGACGAATTCGTCTCCTCAACGAGGTTGTCGCCGTCATAGGCATACACCGATGTTCCGCTCGACGACGACTTGTAGATTCTTCTTCCGAACGGATCGTATTTGAAGGTCACCGTTCCGCCGGAACCGGGCAGAGTGACGCTGGTCAGCCGGTTCTCGAAGTCCCACGCATACGTTGTGGTGTTCGAGCCGGTGACGCTGGTGAGGGTGTTGCCGTTGGAGTCTAATGCTGACCCTGCCGCCGTTTTTCCACTAGATTTCTCGCACCCCCTACGTGAGTTTCCACTTAGCGGCATGGTTGCACTAAAACAGTGCAACATTTTTTCGCTCGAACCCCAGACGCGAGTTTTTGGGTACACCCCCGAGGCAGCTAAAGGAAAAAACACACACGGATCGCGCGACGCGGAGAACGTTCCTTCTTTAGCTGCTGTCAGCATTACCCTGATTTTACGTGAGCCGCCGTGAACCAGCCAGCTTCCATCGCGCTCCGTTGTCTTCGGCGTAAGGGTAGAGATGGCTGAAAAGCCACGACCCGAACTATGGGGAACCTCGGAAAAATGCAACCACGGCTTTCTAAACACGAAATTTTTCGAGCTTGCAGGAGAAAATGCGTTTGCACCTCGGAATCTCCAGGATTTTGCAGGAGCGGTGTGCTTCGTGGGGCGCGAAGGACGCTGCGCACGGCGCATCCGATAACGAGCTCGTTATCCGACGCGGCCTCGAACCCCGCGAGCCTTCCCGCGCTCCACTCGACAGAAGCTGCCTTCTGTCGCCTTCTTGCCTCACGTTCGATCCTTCGGATTTCTTTCCAGTCAGAACTGCACGACCGAAAGACCAGGGATACGACGAAAGTCGCGGAGATTGACGGTCAACACCGAGTAGCCAAGCGACAGAGCTGTGGCACCGATGAGCAAGTCTCCGAACGGAATAACCACACCCTTGCTCTGCTGCTCTCCGTCGAGTTTCCCGGCCAGCATCGCCGTCTCTTTCGTGTACGGGTACACGGTCAAGTCCGCCAACAGTTCAGTCAGGAACGATTCACGGCGCAGACGAATGGCTGGAGTTTTTGCACGATAGAGGCCGTGGATGAGTTCCGTCAGACCGATCGCGGAGAGCGCTGCATCCTGGTCGCCAGTCACGTTTACCACTCGCTCGATGAAGTGCTCGATCGTATCTCCACGCCGCTCGGCAGCGATGACCACGCTGGAGTCGAGGATCAGTCCCATGCAGGCGGATTCAGGGGTTCACGGTGGCTGTTGATGACTTCTTCGAGATCACGGGCGAAGTCTCCGTCAAGTGTGGCTGTCGAGCCGTGCTCTCTTGCGAGACGGAGAGAGTCCGATAGTAGCCGGACATGAGGTTCGGCGGGACGCACCACGGCCACGGGCCGCGCGTCTTTTTCGATGATGACTTCCGCCCCTTCACGCACCCGGGCCATCAGCGATGCGAAGTCGCTTGTGGCTTCTGCTTCCGAGATGTGGATCACATTCTTAACCATCTCGTGATTATACACCGCACCTCTTCTATTTGGACGGGCCGTTCACCATACAATTTTGAGTTGATCGAGGAGGTGGAATACGAACGAGTGCTACCCCACAGTGCACATCACGGTCTGGGGTGACGTGTCTACCCCCACACCCGGCGCAGCAGCGCCGCTCTTCCCGGTGCTCCCCGGCGCAAGGTTAGCCGCTCG
>QHXE01000997.1 GCA_003222835.1 Acidobacteriota bacterium
AACAATTCAAGAAACAATTTGAGTAAGTGGATTAGAGGAAGACGTCCTGATTGCCAGAGAGTTTCCGTGCTTAGAACGAAAAATGAGGAAAGATCGATGAAGAGACTTCTTTCTATCACTTTGCTGCTGCTGGCGACCGCATCAGCGTCAATGGCGCAATCCAGCACGCTGGCGCAAAGAATTCAAATCATCATGGATCGCCCGGAGTTTCGCCATGCGATCTTTGGCATCGAGTTTTATTCGCTCGACGCGGGGAAGCCGATCTACAGCATTAACGCCGATAAGCTTTTTACGCCCGGATCGACGACGAAACTGCTCACTGAAGGAACTGCGCTGGCTCTGCTGGGCGCTGACTTTCGTTTCCACACGCGAGTGTATCGCACTGGCGTGATTGGCGCGGACGGCACGCTCGACGGTGATCTGATCCTGCTTGCCAGTGGCGATCCGAACCTCTCGGGTCGCATCAACGCGGACGGCACGCTGTCCTTTGAGAATGAGGACCATTCATACGACGGCGACCCGAACACGCGCGCCGTGCCGGGCGATCCTCTGCTCGTGATTCGCCGGCTCGCCCAACAGATCGCCGACAAACAAATAAAGAAAATTCGCGGCCACGTCATCGTCGATGTCAGCCTCTTTCGCGAAGGCGCGCGCGAGCTGGGCACCGGCGTCGTCATGTCCCCGATTGTCGTGAACGACAACATCGTCGACGTCACCATTGGCCCGGGCGCGACTGAGGGAGCGCCAGTAATTTTCAAACCATCACCCGCGACTTCGTACGTGACCTTTGTGAACCGTGCGATCACTGGAAAAGCTGACTCCGAACCTGAGATCCGTTGGAGTGGTGATGCGCGGAATGCCAACGGCACGCACACGGTCACGATTACCGGCAATTTCCCGGCGGGTAGGCCGGCGATTCTCTTCAAGTATTCTGTGCCCGAGCCCAGCCGCTTTGCGGAAACTGTTCTGGTTGAGGCGCTGCGCGAGAAAGGCGTCACGGTGGAGATGGGCACGCCGGGGGAGACGCGCGACTTCACTAAGTTAGCGGCGTCGTATATTCCCGATCAACTTGTGGCCGAACATATCTCAGCGCCGCTGAAAGAAGAGATTAAAGTGACGCTCAAAGTCAGCCAGAATCTTCATGCCAGCATGACGCCTTTGATTCTGGCGGCGATGCTAGCGCCTAAGGATAGCGATCGCACGGGCTTCGATCTCGAACATGATTTTCTGACGCGCGCGGGCCTGGATTTGTCCGGCGCACAACAAGGCGATGGCGCCGGCGGCAACGCGCACTTCTCGCCCGAATTCATGGTCAGCTATCTCTCTTACATGTCGAAGCAGAAAGACTTTCAGATCTTTTACAACGCCCTGCCGATTCTGGGGCGCGACGGCACGCTCTTCGACATTCAAATTCAATCTCCGGCGGCTGGAAAAGTGCACGCGAAAACGGGAACGTTCTCGGCCTACGATCCGCTCAATCGCCGGTTACTGGTGACGCATAGCGGCGAACATCTCGCCTTCGCGATTTATATCAATAACGTTTCCGTGCCGACGGAGAGGGACGCAGTCAAACGCATCACCGGACAGGCGCTTGGCGAGATTGCTGCGGCAGCTTATTGAATCAGGCGGGTGCGATTAAGATAATCGGCACGCATGGCGCGCTTCATAACCAAGGAATGCCCTTACTGCCACGAAGATTCATTCGACTGGCGGGAACGAATCGTACTCGACTATTTCAGCCCTCACGAGTGTAAAGCTTGTGGAAAACTTGTGCGCAACGACGGATTTCGTCAATTCCTAATAGTACCGACGATTCTGGTGACGCTGTTCGTGGGGATTGTATTATTCGCTTCACTCCCGAGTTCATTAGAGCCATTCGGTCTCCTGCTGGTACTTGTTTTGGCCGCGCTGCCCGTGATTATTCTCGCCAAGCCGATAAAGCTCGATCCCAAGTCTGACCTTGCGCCGTTCACTCCCGATCCTGATAACGATAAGTTCATCGAGGTTAAGGGATGGAGCGAAGATGAGCTTCAAAAAATACTCAATGATTTTATCGCCGAAGACACGTCCGGCGTTGCCTCGTACAAGATCGAGGTTAATAAGCGTGATGAGGATCTCTATAGTCTGACATTTCCGCAGGACATTCACCCGGCGATTTTCGGGTTTCTCGTAAACTATCTCGCCTATCCGATGAACTTTGCTTTGGCTGGTCGGTCGATTATCGTCGCCGGTAAGGCGGTGTTGAATTCTGATTTTCAAGGCATTCCACAGTCACTCGTGGGAAAGAAAGCGATCATATACATTCCTGAGAACGATCAGGACTATGATGTTGTTTATTTGCAAACGGAAACCGGGACGACCTTGGCGAACTCTTTCAACGATGGCGTCTGGCGAGAAGTAAAAGATGCTCGATTGTCGAGCGAGGTAAAGATGCTATTTGGGTAATGAATGTAGAGGAAACAACACTGTCGATGAAATCGAAAGAAAGCCTGACTTTCACCGGAAGAATTCGTAGCTTCAGGTGCGCATTCAAAGGTATTGGCGTAATGATTTCCTCGCAACACAACGCCTGGATTCATGCGGCAGCGACGGTCATCGTAGTTGCAGTCAGCCTATATTTCCATCTCACCAAGTCAGAGTGGTGCTGGATCATTCTGGCAATCATTTCTGTCTGGACCGCCGAAGCGTTGAATACCGCTTTTGAATTCCTCACCGATGTTGCCTCGCCCGAATTTCATCCATTGGCCGAGAAAGCTAAAGACGTTGCGGCTGGGGCAGTTTTGATCTCGGCCATTGGCTCGGTATTGATCGGAATAGTAATACTTGGCCCTTATGCTCTAAGGCTCCTCAGTATGTGGCGATGATTCTATGTGCCTCATTCATCACATCGCCGGCGCCTTTACTCATCAACCCGAAGAACTGAAGGACAACATCAGCGCTCAGGCTGCCGATCTGATAAAACGCTCATTCGAGGACATAGAGCCGGCACGTTTGGTTGACTATCACACACACATCGCCGGTCTCGGCAATGGGACTAACGGCGCCTTTGTCAATCCGAAGATGCGCACCTGGAGACATCCTCTCCACAAGATCAAATTCAGGATTTATCTCAGCGCGGGCGCGGTAAATGATGTCGAGCGCTCGGACGCTCAAATCGTCGAGCGTCTGACACGCCTGATCAAGAACGTCGAAGGTCACGGCAGGCATCGCTTGCTGGCCTTTGACAAGAACTACAGACGCGACGGCACAACGAATCTCGCCAAGACTGAGTTTTATGTGCCAAACGATTATGTTTTCGATCTCGCGGCGGAGCATCCCAATCTGTTCGAACCGGTAATTTCGGTTAGTCCTTACCGGCAGCAGGCGCTGACCGAATTGGAGCGCGGCGCGCGGCGCGGTGCGCGCATGGTGAAGTGGCTGCCGAACGCCATGGGGATCGATCCTGCCGACGAGCTTTGCGATCCGTTCTATCGGAAGATGAGAGAACTCAATCTGGTTTTATTGAGTCACGGCGGTGAAGAAAAAGCTGTCGAGGCGCAAGAGGATCAGCGATTAGGAAATCCTCTGCTGCTGCGGCGTGCTTTGGATCATGGCGTGAAAGTCATCATCGCGCATTGTGCGGGTCTTGGCGACAATGAAGACCTCGACTGCGAGAATCGAAAGCGCGTGCCGAATTTTGATCTGTTTCTACGCCTGATGTCAGTGCCGCGATATGAAGGCCTTTTGTTCGCGGACATCTCGGCGA
>QHXE01000386.1 GCA_003222835.1 Acidobacteriota bacterium
TTCGAAAGCGAGTGCGGCCATGCCTCTACCAATCTGTTCCGTAAAGACGCGAACCGAAGTTAGTGGAGGATTCAGCAGTGCCGCTTCCGTATCGTTAAAGCCCACCACGCTTATATTGCGCGGGATGTTGAGCCCAGCTTCGTGGATGGCTTTATAGACTCCGCGCGCGGCCATATCGTCGCCGGCGCAAATCGCCGTCACGGACGCGCCGCTCTTCAAGATCGACTTGGTCGCAAGATAGCCCAGATCCTCTCCCTCACTCTCGAAGTCATGCAGCAGCGGCGGCAATCCTGCCTCCCGCATAGCGCGGCAATAACCTTCATAACGTCGTTCGAACCACGGCATTTGGCAGTTTCCGACGTACCAAATATAGCGGTGGCCGAGCGATTGCAAATACCGCGTCACGTCGTAAGCGCCTTCGATATCGTCGAAGTTAAGAGCGCTGTATTCGCTCTGACGCCAGTCTCCGACCACGTTATTACCCAGGACGACGAAAGAAATACCTTTATGCGTCAAGAGGTCCAGGAGGTTCTGAGAGTTCTTACCGGCGAGAATTGCCGCCCCAATCGGACCCGAGCGCTCCAGGATGGCGGGCAGATGAAGGTTCTGCCACGGAACATTATTACCGTAATGCATGGAGAGGAAGAGAAGACCGCAATCGCGGCTGGCGCAATAGGCTTCAGCGCCGACCAGTACCGCGGCATGAAACGGGTTGAAGACATCGCGATTGGCAAGAATGAACGCCACAATCTTGGCCTTGCCCTTTCCGTTCAACTCGAAGTTGAGTTCCGAGGCAGCCTTTAGAACACGCGCACGGAGTTCAGAGGACACGCGATCGCTACCGGTCGTTACGCGCGAAACCGTGGCAAGGCTAACACCCGCAGCATTGGCCACATCCTCGATTCTGGTTTTCGCTGGGCGCTTTGTTTTCTTAGCCATTATGAAGCTCCATTGCTTGGCGCTGCTGGTTATATTAAGGAATAAGGAAAAATCAAAACTTCAGGCGGCAAATATACAGGGATAAAAGAAAAACCGCAACGGTTATTTGAAAATATCTGCACCGGCCTCACTATATTTACAAATAGCTCTGAAAAATATCGCACAAAGCGTGAAATATTTTCTTGACGTTTCTGTGAGCTTGGTATATCGTGCCATCGCCTAGAATCGATTTGGAAACCGTTCGTTTCATAATAAATCGAGATTCTGACCGTCTCTGACAGTCAAAGACGTTGGCCGGTAAGTTTCGGGGCTCAAGAAGCCTCGCCATTTCACCAAGGAGAGTTCAATTATGAAATACAAGGTTCGAAAATCAATGCGCATACTCGCGGGCTTGATTCTGTTTGCTGCCGCCTCCCTATTTTCATCATCGCTACATGCGCAAGAACTGCGCGGCAAGATAACCGGAAGAGTGATGGACCCGAACGGCGCGGCGGTGGCGGGCGCCACGGTCAAGGTTACGGACGTCGCCCGGAGTACGACAACGACGTTCACCACGAATGCCGACGGCCTGTTTGATGCGCTTTATCTTTTGCCCGGAACGTATCAAGTTGTTGTCGAGGCGTCCGGATTCAAGAAATCGCTTCAGGACAAAGTTCAGGTGGAGATTAATCAAACGCGTCACCTCGACATTTCGCTAGACGTCGGCACGCCGCAGGAGACCGTCACTGTTACCGCCGAAGCCGCGCAACTCAATGTCTCGGACGCGAATCTGGGTCAGACGATTGACCGGAAGCGCGTAGATGAGTTGCCATCAATTCACGGCGATCCTTACACCTTGATGGGACTCTCGCCCGGAGTGACGTACACCGGCAGCTCGCGCCTGGATAGGCCGTTTGAACCTACGCATATTGCTGGCTTCGCGATGAATGGCGTGCGCGGCATCCGTAGCGATCTACTGATCGACGGAGCGCCCAGTACCGCGACGGCGAACGCCAACGAGGTAATCGCTTCATACGTTCCGCCCACTGACATTACGCAGGAATTCAAGGTGCAGACGACAACCTATGACGCTCAATTTGGCAACACCGAAGGCGGCGTCACCAGCATCGCGATCAAGTCGGGGACTAACCAGCTTCATGGTACGGCTTATTACTGGATCGAGCCGGGCGGCTGGGCAGCAAATGACTTCTTTGGAAATTCGCGAGGCCAGGCGCGGCCCTTTACCTTCTCGAACCGTCCCGGATTCAGCGTCAGCGGTCCGGTCATAATTCCTAAACTCTACAACGGCAAGAACAAGACCTTCTTCTTGTTTTCTTATGAAGGCATCCGCGACTCGCGTCCGCGTTTTGATGCCAATAACGTTTGGGTGCCGACAGCGGCGTTGGCGAGCGGAGACTTCTCCGCCTACGTATCCAAAGTCAAAATCTATGATCCGCTGACTGGCACTTTCAACGCGACTACGGGAGCGATTACTAATCGCACACCCTTCACGAACAACATTATTCCTGCCAATCGGATCGGCCCGGTGGCCAAAGCAGTTCTCCCTTTCTTTGGTTCGCCCAAGGGAGGGCCGGCGGCCGGATTTTTGGTCAATGGAAATATCTTTGATTCTACTCTGGCTGAGAAGACGCGAAAGTACGACAATTTCACCATCAAGATCGATCACAACTTCACCGAAAAAGATCGGTTCTTCTGGCGGTATAGCTGGTACAATCGCGACAGCTCCTACAACAACTACACAGGCACAGATTACATTGGCGACCGGTTTGGGTTTATCTCAAAGCAGACGGGGCTGGATGAAGTCCACACCTTCAACGCCAACACCGTCTTGAATGTCAGGTACGGCTATAACCGCTTCATCCGCCTTTCGGACGCACCTGAGGGACAAGCCGGTTTCGACCTCACCACGCTCGGTTTTCCGGCTTCATACAACAGCATGATCCCAACAGCTCTTCGTCGCTTTCCGCGCTTCGATTTCTCTTGCTCATCGAGTTGCACCGGTACCCCGTTGGGCAACGGTCACACCAACGAGAACCGTCCGGTCGACAGCCACTTTGTAACGGCGGTCTTGAACCGAATACAAGGCAAGCATTCGCTGAAATTCGGCGGTGAGATGCGCATCTATCGTGAAGACGACAACTTTAGGAGCAACAATCAGACTGGCCAGTTCGGTTTTGACAACACCTACACACGTATCGGCAGCGCGAGCGCCGCCGACGTTGAAGGGTTGGGAGCATTTGCGGCTTTTCTGCTCGGATACCCAACCACCACGCAACTCGTCCGCGCGGCCGACTACTCGGAGTATTCAAAGACCTATGGCTTCTTTGCCAACGACGATATCAGACTCAGCAAGAAGCTGACGTTGGGTTTGGGGCTGCGTTGGGAATTCGAAACTCCGCTGGTTGAACGGCAGAATAAGAGCGTTTCAGGTTTTGATTTTACCTACACACAGCCGCTTGAGGCCGCCGCCAAGGCGAATTACGCAGCCTTAAGCGACACGATCCTGAAAACTACTCTCGGCTTAACGGACATAAATGCCAAGGGCGGTCTTTTGTTTGCGAGCAAGGACACGGGCAGGGGACTTTACAACACTCCGAAGAATGGTTTTCTGCCGCGAGCGAGCTTTGCTTATCAGTGGAACGATAAGACCGTGTTCCGTGGCGGCTTTGGTTTGTACCAAGGATTTCTCGGTGAGCGCCGCGGCGATGTAATTCAAAGCGGCTACTCGCAAACGACCACTGTGCCCCTGACGACCGGTCCGAACGGTGGGCCGCTGCCGGTGTTGCTCTCGACGGCATTTTCTAACACCACCATCGTCGAACCAACTGGCAATAGCCTTGGTAGACAAACCGCGCTTGGTCAAAACATCAGCTTCTTCAACCAAAATCCGAAGGTTTCCAAACAAGCACGGTGGTCGTTCGGAATTCAGCGTGAGCTTCGGGGTGGCTGGGTTCTCGATGCCGAGTATGTTGGCAATCACGGATACGACATTGAGATCACGCAAAACATTAACGCCCTTCCCCTTAAGTACTTGACCACGGATAACTCGCGCACTACGGCCATGCAGACCAACAACTCGAATCTGGGGGGCTCGGTCAAAAGTCCTTTTTGCACAAATCCCAGTGGGAGCGTTTGTGTGAGCGGTGCTTTGTATCCAAACGCAGGTGGCACGATCACGCGCCGGCAATTGCTGCTTCCGTTTCCGGAGTTCGGTACTATCAATGGCACGAACAACGACGGCAAGAGTTGGTATAACTCCGGCCAGTTCACACTTGGCAAGCGGTTCTCGAAAGGCTATGACCTACAGTTCGCCTACACCCGATCAAAGTGGATCGAGGCCGTCGAGTACTTGAATGCCGCCGACCCGCTTCCGAATAGAGCAATCGCCGCCCAGGACGCGCCTAATCGGTTCTCGATGAGCGGTTTTTACGAGTTCCCGTTTGGCAAAGGTAAGCAGTTCCTGTCACATGCAAGTCGGTGGGCTGACGCGATTATCGGTGGTTGGCAGATCGAGGGAACTTATACTTTCCAATCCGGCTTCCCGCTGAGGTTTGCCAACGATGCGTTCTACCTGGGCGGAAAGATTTCCATTCCGAAGAACCAGGAGACTCTGACCCGTTGGTTCAATACTGATGCCTTTGTTTCCGTTCTGGGAGCAACCCCGACCTGCGCCGCGTTCCCGACCGGCTCTACAAACTGTGCTAGTCCGGCAGACCACTTGCGCACGTTGCCGTTTTACTTTGCCGACGTGCGGATGCAAACAGTTAACAACGCGGATCTGGGTTTGCGGAAAGACATCCATGTTAACGAACGCATGAAGGTTCAATTGCGGATGGAGTTTATTAATGCTTTCAACCATCCGCTCTTGTCGACTTTATCCGGAGGCGGTGCCAATGTCAGCCCGTCCTCCTCAGCCTTCGGCACGGTTTCAGCCTCCAACCAGCAAAACTACGCGCGCCGCGCGCAGTTGTCAGCGAAGTTCATCTTCTAAGCGAAAGTTGAACTGGTGTTTTCCGAAACCGGGGAGTTTGCAATCACGCAGGTTCCTCGGTTTTCGCATTAAGGCTCGCAATCGAGTTCGAACGCAATGAGATCGCCATGCGAGAGATCTACGAATGTCGAGCGTTGAATCATGACTACTGGTAATCATCCAACAGCACATGATTCAATGAAGCTGATTTTGATTTCCCGTGGAGGGATGCGGCAGAATGCGCTGATGGACGCCGAACCAAGCGATCTCCTCTGCGTGGCGCTCAGCGACCTCAGCGGTTAAATCTTTTCTCACGGAGCTTTCGAGGGAGTAAGGGATGCGCATTTTGATCTTAGCAATCGCTCTATCTTTTGTCTCGATATCCTGGCTGAGCGTGGCGGCGAAAACGACCACTGCCGAACAACCGATCATCCTTTGGCCTAATGGGGCGCCCGGCGCAGTCGGCAAAGAGCCAATCGACATTCCGACTTTGACGCCTTACTTCGCTGCGAAAGAAAAGGCACCCGGCGCGGCGGTCATCGTCTGTCCTGGTGGAGGCTACACCCATCTAGCCGATCACGAAGGGCAACCAGTCGCGGAATGGCTTAATAAGTTGGGCGTTACTGCGTTCGTGCTCAAGTATCGGCTCGGACCTCGATACCATCATCCGGCCCCGCTGCAGGATGCGGCGCGCGCGATTCGCACAGTGCGTGCGCGGGCGAGTGAATGGAACATCGATCCGAAGCGTATCGGCATCCTTGGATTCTCCGCCGGCGGTCACGTCGCGTCTACAATCGGCACGCACTTCGAGCTCGGCAAGTCCGACGCTTCCGATCCTATCGAACGAGTCAGTTCCAGGCCCGACTTGATGATTCTGATCTATCCGGTGATCACGATGAGAGAGTTCACGCACGCCGGGTCAAAAAGAACGTTGCTCGGAGAGAATCCGCCAGCGGACTTAGTGGCGTTGCTATCGAACGAGGAACAAGTGACAAGAGAGACGCCGCCCGCCTTTCTGGTCCACACGGCCAACGATCCCACGGTGGCGGTCGAAAATAGCTTGCGATTTGCCCAGGCGCTGAAAAAAGCAGGCGTGCTTTTCGAATTGAATATTTACGAACGCGGACCTCATGGTTTTGGACTTGGCGGCAAAGACCCGATTCTTTCAACGTGGCCTCAGCGTTGCGCGGAGTGGCTCCGCGTGCACGGCTTCATCAGTGCGGCAACCAAATGAGTCGGCGCGATTTCAATGGCGATGACTAACACTATCAGCAAATCATTCGCGCGCTGCTGGCTACCGCTTTCGCTGATTGTGGCCGTGCTCTCGATTGCTCCGGCGGCATCGCCACAACCTGCAACGTTTGCTCGAGTTACTTCTTCCTTCGACGGCGATTGGCGTTTTCTTAAAGGCGATGCCCCAGGTGCTGAGAAACCTGACTTCGATGACCCCGCGTGGCGGAAGCTCGACGTGCCGCATGACTGGAGTATTGAAGGGCCATTCGACGAGAAGAATCCGACGGGAGGCGCGGGTGGTTTCCTGCCGGCAGGTATTGGCTGGTATCGCAAACGTTTCACGTTGCCCGCAGACTACGCGCGCCGGCGCGTCTTCATCGACTTCGATGGCGTTATGGCCAACAGCGACGTTTGGATCAATGGCTTCCACTTGGGCCGGCGTCCTTATGGCTATGTCAGCTTTCGCTATGAACTGACAGATCATCTGAACTTCGGCAATAAGCCCAACGTGATCGCGGTGCGCGCCGACAACTCAGGTCAGCCGGCGTCGCGTTGGTACACGGGTGCAGGCATCTATCGACACGTTCGCTTGATCGTGACAAGTCCAGTTCACATAAAGCACTGGGGAACGTTCGTCACGACGCCTCAAGTTGCAAATGACAAGGCTACCGTGCGCGTGCTAAGTGAAGTCATCAATCAATCGCGGAGTGCGCGGACATTGTTCATCCAGGTTGAGGTGCTCGATCCAAGCGGGCGAGTGGTACAAACGTCCGAAACCAAGCCTCAAAATATCAACGCAGGCGCGACGGTGAGTTTCACTCAAGACGTCACGCTTCAGAATCCGCAACGCTGGGACTTGGAGCATCCGAACCTTTATCGTGCTGTGGCTCGACTGCGCGACGGAAGAGCAACTGTCGATGAGGAGATTGTGACGTTCGGCATTCGTGAATATCACTTCGATGCTGACACGGGTTTCTGGCTCAACGGCCGCAACTTCAAAATAAAAGGGGTCTGCCTGCACCACGACGCGAGCGCGTTCGGCGCCGCCGTGCCACTGCGTGCGTGGGAACGCCGCTTGGAGACACTCAAGCAGCTCGGCGTAAATGCAATTCGTACTGCTCATAATCCGCCGGCTCCTGAGTTTTTGGATTTGTGCGATCGGATGGGTTTTCTGGTGATGGATGAGCTGTTCGACTGCTGGACTGTGGCGAAAAATCCTTATGACTATCATCTGTATTTCAAAGAGTGGTCCAACAGAGACGTGCGCGATACCGTGCGCCGCGATCGCAACCACGCGAGCGTAATTGTCTACAGCGCCGGAAATGAAATTCATGACACTCCGAAGGCTGACCTGGCAAGACAGATTCTTACTTCGTTGGTTGCTACGTTCCACGAAAGCGATCCGACGCGCCCGGTCACGCAAGCGCTCTTTCGGCCGAACGTCAGTCATGATTACGACAATGGACTTGCAGACACTCTCGACGTAGTCGGCCAGAATTATCGCGAGAACGAGATTCTGGCCGCGCACAGCCAGAAACCTTCGCGCAAGATTCTCGGCACCGAGAATGGACACGATCGAACGGTGTGGTTGTCACTGCGTGACAATCCGCCGTATGCGGGCCAATTTCTCTGGAGCGGGATTGATTATTTGGGCGAGTCGCGCCAGTGGCCCACGGTGGCTTACAACTCTGGTTTACTCGATCGCACCGGAGTGCCGCGTCCGCTCGCGTTTCAGCGACAGAGCTGGTGGAGCGATAAGCCGATGGTTTACATCGCGCGCCGCGTCGCGCCGACTGCACTCCTGCCAACCGATCCTGGTTATGGCACGGCTGCACAGGAGCGACGCCCAACCGTGCTGTTCTCCGACTGGACGCCGCGAAACCCTGGTCCGCACGACGAAAATGTTGAAGTCTATAGCAACTGTGAACAGGTTGAGCTCTTCCTGAACGGCAAGTCGCTCGGCGCGAAGCCGCGCCCGGCTGACGACGCTCCACGCGTCTGGAATGTTCCGTTTGCTCCAGGAATGCTCAAGGCCATCGGCGCGAATTTCGGTAAAGAAGCCGCCACTTACGAATTAAGAACCGCGGGAAGGCCAACCCGCATTTTACTCTCCGTGGATCGCGCGAGTATAGCTCCAATTTGGGATGACGTTTCGTATGTCACTGCCACCGTCGCCGATGACAATGGCGTCATTCTTCCTAACTCGAACGATTTGATTAGCTTTAAGATCGGCGGGCCCGGAGTAATTGCCGCCGTTGACAGCGCGGACAACAATAGCCACGAGCCTTTCCAAGCGACTGCGCGCCGCGCTCATCGGGGACGCTGTTTCGCGATGATTAAGGCAACGGCGGCTGGCAAAATAGCGCTTGAGGCATCGGCGCCCGGTTTGAAGAACGCCTCAGTGATTATTGACGTCATCGCCGCGAAGAAGCCGAGATAGCCTGGATTATTTCTCCAGCCCAGGTGTTCACGCCTGGGAAACGGAAGACGATCAAATTTCAGAAGCCGCCTTCAGTCAGCTGGGTTGGGCCGTGAGTGACTATTGACTAATAATCAACGGTTAGGCGTATAGGTTCTTTTCGCCCTCCCACCCAGCTAAAAGCAGGGTGTGAATGCGAGCGACCTGCAACTTTCGGTGCACTGACGGATTTCACCCTCATTGACTCACACTCCAAAAAAGGATTAGTTTTCGGACAACGCGATGAAGGATTCAACCACGGACACTCCTGAGACTTCATTCAGCAATCTGCACCGCATTTCGCGGGTCATCGTCGATACTGCTTCAGACGCTATCATCACCATCGACTCACAGAGCACAATACTGTTCGTCAATCACGCGGCCGAGAAGATCTTCGGATATTCGCGGGACGAAATGCTCTCGCAGTCTTTGACTATGCTGATGCCGGATTATCTCAGGCACGTGCATCGCTCCGGTTTAAAACGCTATCTGGGCACGGGCGAGCGGCACATTTCGTGGGAGGCCGTAGAGCTGCCGGGTCTGCACAAGAGTGGAAAAGTGATCCCGCTCGAATTATCATTCGGCGAATTCATTGAAAATGGT
>QHXE01000998.1 GCA_003222835.1 Acidobacteriota bacterium
AGCTGCTCATTTACGAAGAGGGCGGCTTTTTCCTTCCGCATCGCGACACGGAAAAGACGGAGGGCATGTTTGGCACATTGACAATCGTGCTTCCGTCGCTTCATTGCGGCGGTGAACTGATCATCCGCCATACAGGGCGCGAAGTCACGGTGGACCTGAGCAACGGGGAAACTTCCGAACTGACCTTTGCCGCTTTCTACGCAGACTGCGAGCACGCCATCAAACCGATCACGCAAGGTAGCCGCGTGTGCCTGACCTACAACCTTCTGCAGCGTGGAACGGGCAAGAAAAACAAACCGATTACAGCGCCTCTCTACGACCGGGAGGCGGGTCGAGCGGGGGCGATTCTGGAACAGACGTTCGAGAAACCTGACGCACCCGCGAAGCTGGCCTGGCTGCTCGAACATCACTACACCCCGGTAGGACTTTCGTTTTCCGGACTAAAAGCTCGGGACGCTGCGCTGGCCAAGGTGGTGCGGGACGCTGCGCGGCGAGCGAGGTGCGCCCTGCACCTCGGCATCGTGCATATCGAAGAATCGGGTGCGGCAGAACCTTATTTCGATATGGATTACGGATGCGCTCCAACTAGGGGACGGTATTATGACGATGAGGATAACGATGACGATATGGTCGAGGACGCTGAGGGCGGTGACGACGAATTTGAGGTGGTGGAAGTTTTCGATAGTTCCCGACACATCGATCAATGGATCGACACGAATGACCAGGCGGTGGAATTCGGGTCGCTGCCGATTGAGGAGGGTGAAATCCTGCCTGCCGCTGGGCTGGATGGCGAGGTGCCCGATCAACAACGGCTGACGGAAGCCAGCGGTAACGAAGGCGCGAGTTTCGAGCGTTCCTACCATCGCGCGGTACTGGTCATTTGGCCTCAGGATCGTTTTGTGGACGTGCTGCTTCAGGCGGGCCCGGCGGCTGCGTTGCCCTACTTCAAAGATCGCGTTAAGGCCTTGAATTCTCTACCAGCGCCAGCTGCGGATCGACGAACGGTGCATTCCATAGCGGAGCGGATTATTGCTGTGTGGGAAGCCACCAGAAATGGCGATTATCGGCGAAGGGACAAGGAGTCGGACCGGAGCGACATGATCGCACTCCTTGGGCAACTGGCGGACGCGCCGCTGCTCGAACGGTTCATAGCCGGGGTTGTGACCAGAGAATACGACGGTAGCGAAAACCAGGCCATGGCCACCAATGTTCGGGGGCTAGTAGGGCCAATTCGGGCAGGCCAACTGCTCTCGCACTTGGCGATCGAAAATATGCGCTTCTTTCCTGCGGCTTGTGTGAACCTTCTGTGGCGGTTAACCCGCGAATTAGGATTGGAATCAACCGCGGATTGGATTGCGGCATCGCGGGAGATTGGCGCAGCCATTGTGAGGGCATTACCGGACCTTAAACAGCGCAAGCCGGACCGGCCGGATCGGGATTGGTGGCGGACTCAAAAGGCCAAGCCTGTGGACGACACTACGGTCGCGAATCTCCTGGAAACGCTTGCGACGTTGAACGCAAGCACTCTTCGTGATGCTGCCTGCAAGTCGATGACCGCAAATCCCAAAGTGTTTAACCCCGCCACGCTGATTGTGCCGGTTCTCCAACTCCTGCGCGAGCGCAACGGCGATGCCGTCCTCAGCGATAAGGAGTTCCAGCGGTTATGGGCGCATTCCGCCGAGTTTCTGCTGGCCCGCAGCGAGCAACCTCCCCAATCGCCCAAGGACTGGCGGCAAGACGTGAAGATTGTCTGCCGATGTGACGACTGTCGTGAACTGCAGGCCTTCGCTCTTGATCCCGCCACCCAAACGCATCGCTTCCGCGTAAGGAAGGAGCGCCGTCAGCATTTGCACCAACAGATCGACCATCATCGCCTGGACATGACTCAGCTGACTGAACGCACCGGATCGCCCCAAACACTGGTCTGCTCGAAGACTCGCGCCACGTATGAACGCCAATGCCGTCAATACAACGAGGATCTCGCTTCGATGGCGGCACTCCACCCACTCCTCGGGGAAACGGAGGGGGAGGTGCAGAGGCTTCGAGCGCGCATGGATGCCGCCAGACAACGGTGCGCCACGGGCTTGATCGCCGGCAACGTAGCTCGAATTTTTGCGGGGAAAAGACGATAATCGGGTTTG
>QHXE01000999.1 GCA_003222835.1 Acidobacteriota bacterium
AAAGGACGTTTCATTTGTGAATATATTCGGCACCTACCTCGCAACCAGGGGCGATGCAATGAAGGACTGGACCGGGGCCGGTTGCCAGGTCAAAAGCGTCAGCGTCACCGATGGCTTCGCCACGGCTCTTTCGCCAACCGTCGAGATGCTCACCCGCAAGGGCACCGCCGACGGCACTTGCGGCGGTCAGGAGGTCGGAGGAACGGATATCTGGGGCGTGTCTATTTATGTTAAGGACGGCGATGCGTGGAAGTTCGCCTTTGGCATGAATTCGCCCGCTATGTAAGCTTGATTGCTGTCCCGTAGGGGACGAGATGTTTATAGCCCGTGAGCCTCGGAGAATCTTTTTGCCTCTCGGAAGTGGCGATGGATTGTCGCCACTTCCGAGAGGCGATGTTCTTTCTAATGCCGCACGGCGCGATAAACATTCCGCTCCTCCGGAGCGGGCGTCAGTGTTCAGTCATGTTGTCGTCGTGCACGGCGCAGGATTCGAACCGGCGGCCCTCTGCTTAGAAGTCAGATGTTCTGCCGATTGAAGCCGAGCGGCGATCTGCCTTCTAAACTCACTGAGGAGATTTGAAGCGGGCGACGAGGCTCGAACTCGCGACTTTACCATTCGATCTTAACAACGCAAGGTCTTCGGCGTTACCACAACCTGTTGAATACGTCACACACCGAACGTTAGCACGACGCGGAACCGCACCTTGCCGCTGTGCATTTGTTCGTAAGCTTCCGTCACGCGATCGAG
This sequence comes from Acidobacteriota bacterium, assembly GCA_003222835.1. The sequence continues at coordinate 749 of QHXE01000999.1, forward strand.
AGGATACTTCTCAATCATGGGATGGATGTTGCTCAACACACTAAATTCCAGGGTGTCTTGCGAATCCTTCGCCGTGCCGGAATACCAACCCGCGATGGATCGCCTCCCCATGATTAAAGACAACACATTGATTGAAAGTGGCTCAGCCGGCGCCGCCGGCACCAGAAGTTTGCCGCTCGGCGATAATCCATCGACCAAGGCAGAGATGGCTTGCGCATTCGGCGCCGTCGCCAGAATCACGCGTGCGCCGCCAAGCTTTTGCAACTCGGCCACCGCATCTGTTGCGATCGCGTCGATGTAATGATGTGCGCCCAGCTTTCGCGCCAGCGGCTCTTTATCGTTTCCTCGATTGATCGCAACAGTCTCGAAGCCCATCTGTCGCGCGTACTGAACTCCGAGGTGGCCCAGCCCGCCGATGCCGTGCACTGCGACGACCTCTCCCGCGCGCGCACCCGAGGTGCGCAGAGCGTTGTAGACCGTAACGCCTGCACACATGAATGGTCCCGCTTCCTCCGCGGGCAGTTCATCGGGGATCGCGGCCAGCGCGGTGATTGGTGCGATCATGTACTCGGCATACCCACCATCGAAATCGATGCCGGTGACCTTTCGATTGACGCACATGGCGAAGTCTCCACGCCGGCACTGTTCGCACACGAAACAATGTCCACCATGCCAGCCGACACCCACGCGTTGACCTCGCGCCCAAGTTGTGACGTTATCGCCGATCGCATCAATGCGTCCCGCTACTTCATGACCCGGCACACGGGGATACTGAAGCCCGGGCCACAGACCTTCTTTGATCAGAGAGTCGCTGTGGCAAATACCGCAGGCCTCAATTTTCACGCGCACTTGTCCAGCGTCCGGCTCTGGGATTTCGCGCTCTATCAACTCCCAGTCTCCACCTGATTTGCTTATCTGCGCTGCTTTCATTTTCGTGCTCATAAATCCTCCTTTGATTTGCTCACCTCATTCGAAATCACGAGACCGCGAACGCCATCATGTGCGGGTCAATCGTCCGTCATGACATCTCGGGCAGTAGCCCGACCGTCAGCGAGGGCGTTGCAGTAC
>QHXE01001000.1 GCA_003222835.1 Acidobacteriota bacterium
ATAATCGCCCGCCGCGCTTCGTAGGCTTTCACATCGGACAGGGTCGCGCCCAGTGGAAATCCGATTACCGTGCAGACGGGGACGCCGCTGCCTTGCAGATGACAAGCCGATACACGCACCCAGGTTGGATTCACGCAAACCGAAGCGAAGTGATATTGGGCAGCTTCTTCGCAAAGGCGATTGATTTCGCTTTCCGTCGCGTCAGGTTTCAAAAGAGTGTGGTCGATCAGACTGGCCCAGTCGCGCGCTGAAGCTGTCTGCCCCAGCACGAGTCCAATCCGCACCGCGCCGGCATCCACGACGCGATGCATTCGTTCCGGGCAACGATGAAAGCACTCGGAAGTGCAACCGCACATCGCCGCCTGATCGATGCTGTGACCGTTGAGGCGTGCATAGATCACATCAGTGATCTGTTCCACCAGTTGTTCGAAATCGCCGTTGTGTGAATAAGGCATAACGAAGAACTACTTGACCAATCCCCATTCTTTCAATACGGACATCAACGTCGGCAAAGGGCCTTGCCACAACCAATCGACTTTGATCCAGAAGCCATCGAGCACATGGCTGCGAAAGATTCCGTCGTCACCGATGCGCATGCTCGTATAGATTCCGTCCGGCCCAAGCAGATAAAATTCAGCTTCCTTACGCGACGGATCGATTAACCAATATTCGCGTACGCCGGCCATCTGGTACTCGTAGAACTTGTCCCTTCGATCGCGAGTTTGACTGTCCGGGCTAATCACTTCTACGGCCAGATCGGCGGGGCCATCGAGGAATACGTTCTTAAGCAGAGTGGAGTGTTCGCGGGCGATGAAGATAATGTCGGGTTCACGACCGGAGGGTCGGACATCGAGCTTCATAAGGAACGGCGCCGTTAGAATTAGTCCCAATTCTTTTGCCTCGGTGAAATGCCGAAGCAAAGCGGCGAGAAAATCCGCCAGGTTTTGATGCACGAAGGATACGGGACTCATAACGATTACCTCCCCGTCAACCCACTCCGCGAAGGTATCCTCGTCGGTCCATTCGAGAAACTCTTCGAAAGTCATCCGCGCCGGTGGCATCGGCGTGACGGGCGGCGTGGGAGTCTGTGTCTTAAGCTCTTGCGCCATCGTTAAGTCCTTGCCAGCACTCAAGCGGCGCTGGCGAATTCATTCTACGCCAACGCGCAAAGTTCGGCCAATTATGATCTCTCATCCCAGCCTAACGGGAGAGGGAGACTAACGAGAGCCACTTCGTTTGCCGAGGCCGCGGTCAATTTGCGCAAGGGCGCCGTGCATGCCATAAGTATTGTCAAGATGCGCTCGCAAAGATTACCGATGGACAAATTCGCGATTGCGGCGGTGCTGCAAGAGATTGCCGCGCGGCTGGACCTGAAGGGTGGAGAATATTTCAAGGCGCGCGCTTTCAAGATCGGGGCGCGTGCCGTCGCTGAACTAACTGAAGACCTCGGGAAGCTGATCAAAGAGAATCGCCTCACGTTCCTTAAGGGAATCGGCCACACCTTGGCAAAGCAAATCTCGGAACTCTACGCGACCGGCGAATCGTCGTTCTTGAACAAGCTGCGAGCCGAATTGCCCGCGGGAATCCTGGAACTCGCGAATGTCCCGGGACTCAACGTGAAGAAAGTAGAACGCTTGCAGGAAGCTTTGGGGATTTCCAGCATCGACGAATTGAAAGCAGCGTGCGAGGCGGGAAAGCTTCGCCACGTCAAAGGCTTCGGCGCCAAAACTGAGCAGAAGATTCTGGAAGCAATCACGAGCCGTGACCAACGTGAGCAACGCATTCATATTCATCACGCCTTGCGCGCGGGCGAACGACTACTTGAGTACCTTGAAACGGCGCCGGGATTTGTGAAGGGTGAACTTGCTGGTTCGTTGCGGCGTTGGAAGGAAACCGTCTCTCAAATAATCATCGTTGCCGGAGCGAAACAGCCCGAAGCGTTAATCGAGTATGTATTGGGTTTTCCCTTGATCGTGCGGGTCGAGGAGAAAACACCTCGTCACTGTTCAGTCGTCTTGACTGAAGGATTTAAGGCGAAGGTGTTCGTCGTAAAGCCAGCGGAATATCCAGTTGCTTTGCTGCGCGCTACCGGTTCAGACGCACACTTGAAGAAGCTGGACAAAGTAGCAGGTAGCCAAAAACTCAAACTAACCAAGAACGGCGTCGAGAAACTTACGCGCAGCCACACGAGGAATCAAACTTCTGCCGGCGCGATTCGCGTGAAATCTGAAGGGGAAATCTACAACCGGCTAGGCATGCAATATGTGCCGCCGGAGTTACGCGAAGATGCGGGCGAAGTTGAAGCGGCTTTGAAGAACAGTATCCCGGAAGACTTAATCACGGTGGATGACATTCAGGGCATGGTCCACTGTCACAC
>QHXE01001001.1 GCA_003222835.1 Acidobacteriota bacterium
CGCGGTCCGCGAGCGCCCCATTCGCATGCTACGGCTTGCGCAGGTCATCGACATGACGGGACTCGGCAAGACGAAGATTTACGAGCTGCAGGCGGGAGGCGCGTTTCCCATGCGCGTGAAAATCACGGCGCATTCCGTCGGATGGATCGAGGACGAAGTGCAAGCGTGGCTTGCCGAGCGTGTGCAGGCCAGCACGCCGGTAGCCGTCAGACTATGAGTTCAAGCGGCTCGCGCGATCAGAAAGCCCACCGGTACTGACTCCGGCGCCATCGAAGGATCCCACGCCGCTACGCCCCTCAACCGGCTCATCGGCAAGCAGCTCCCCCGCCCATTGCTCGAGCACGCCTCGCATTTCCTTCACATAGCCATAGCGGTTGTAGATCGCAGTCACGGTCCCGTCGGAATGCCCGAGCACTCTCTTGATCAGCTGCTCGCCCCCCACGCCCAGGGTTTCTGCGATCCGGGTCGCCACCGTTCGGCGCAGGTCGTGCGGGGTCCACGGCACCGCCACTCGCTGGCCACTCTCGGCACAGATGGCCCTCATCATGCGCGCTTGCGCGTTAGACCATCCGGCGAGGGGCCTGCGTCCCTGTGTCCCGCTGAAGAGGTACTCTCCGTCGCATCCGCGATGGTGCCTCAAAACCTCCTCCAGGATGCGCACCGCCCTCGGCACGAGTGGAACGACATGCACGTGATCACTCTTATACGCGCTCGCCGGCAGCACGAGCAGGGTCTGCTTGAGATCCACAAACGGCCACTGACACCTCGCCCATTCACCCGGTCGACAACCCGTGAGCAAAATAAGTCGGTAGGCCGGCCCGAAGGGGTATCCGAGAGCACCGGCCGCGCGCCAGGCCACCCGTGCTTCCTCAAGCGAAAGCACCCGGTCACCCCGCTTCTTCTTGGGCAGATTCTTTTCCATGCCGCTGACGGGGTTGTCCTTGCGCCTCAGCTGGTCCTCATCGATGCCCCACGAGATCATTTTGCGCAAGACCCCCAGAACAGTTCGCGCGGCCTCCTTTCCGCCGCGAGGCCGATCCCGCGAACCGTTGCCCCGCGGGACGCGAATCATCGTCTTCTTGATGACCCCGCGGACCTGTTCTCGACTGAGCGCGTCGGCGAGGACGTCACCGATCTGGGGGACGACGTGCACGCGCAAAGCGGTTTCGTATTTGCCGAGCGCCCGCAGCTCTTTCATCCGGACATAGTCGCCGAGGAACTTTTCGGACAAGGCTTTCACGGTCAGCCCGTCGGCGGTCGCGGCCCTCTCCAAAGCGGCAGCCGGGCTCACCCCGCCGTTGGCCTGGTCGACGAATGTGTTGGCGAGCGCGCGTGCCCGCTCGATCGAAAGCGCCGGGTATTCGCCCAAGGAGACTCGCTGCTCCTTACCCTTCTTCTTGTGGCCGCGTTTGCTGATGCCTCCTTCTCCGACAACGCGTAGCTTC
>QHXE01001002.1 GCA_003222835.1 Acidobacteriota bacterium
ATTGGGTTACTGGTGGGCGCCGCTATTGGTACTGCCGCGACGGGCTCGCTGTAAATGAAATCGTCCATCGCCACCACGTCCGTGAAAGGTGGATTGTCATTAGGACCCAGAGCCGTATTGCCCGTAATGATTCTGACGCGAGCGATGGGCCGATTGGTAACGGTGACGCCCAAGAACGAAAGGCCGCTGTCTACGGTCTGGGCCGGTACAGCCTGATCCGTGATGAGCAAACCGTTAGCGTCAAAGAACCGCATTCTCGTGTCGTTAGCGTTGTCCACGTCGGTAAAGATCGCGCCGAAGCTGGTAACCGTTGCCGGCGTCGTGGTCCCGGGGACGAAAAAGCTAACGTCAGTGACGTTGCTGCTTACCGCCGCAAAGCTTAGCGGCGCAAAAAGTCGTTGCGGGCTAAACTGTTGGAAGGTTGTAGTGTAGGTCGGGTTGATATTACCGAAGTTCGGGCCGGCCGGTTGGCCCGGTCCGACATCAGTGGTCGCGCCGCTAACTTGAATGGCTGCGTCGGCCAGACCAAGGACCACGCCGCGAGGACTGGTCGTATTGAAGAAATTCACCGGCAGGTTGTTGGGCGCCGAAGCGGCTGCCGGTACTCCATCCCAATTAATTTCGCGCCGCACGCCACCGAACGAGCCGTTAGCGCCGGCCACAGTTCCGCCACCGATATCAGAGCGAAATTGATCTCGCGCCGCTGTAATCGCCAAGGGATTCGCGCCGGTCGCTGAACGCGTAGAAATTATTGGCGTGGGAACCTCGTCATCGATGATTGTTACCTTCGCAGTTTTTGGACTGCCCAATCCTACGCCGGCACCCGTCGGATTCGAGAGAAAGAGATCGATGACTTCATCGCCTTCTGCGAGTTTGTCGTCCACAATCAAAATTCGAACTGTCTTGCTGGTCTCGCCGGGATTAAAGGTGAGCTTGCCGAGTGCAATCTCGTAATCGCTGAACTGCGATGCATGACCCTGTTGGTTCTCGTCAGCGGTATTGAAATTTACCGTTGCTGGGCCTGAAACGTTCCCCGCGCGGGTGACTGTGACATCGATATGGCCGCCGGTCTCGTTGATCGCAAAGTCATCGGTGGAAAATTGTATTAGAGAGTTTGCGCTGGCCGTCGTCGGCTTCAAGGAGCCGAATAGACCATGCTCCTCCTTTCCGGTTCCCGCAGAAAAGTAAAGTGTGTTTGGATCGC
>QHXE01001003.1 GCA_003222835.1 Acidobacteriota bacterium
CGTCCCGCCTTTAATTGCTCAGCGGCGCAAAACGTGATGGCCAGAATTGCGATCCCCAGCTCGGGCGTAGGACCACTAGTGTTCGCTTCGGGCGCGAACCATTACCGCTTAATTGGTTTGGAAGTCACACGCCCAGTCGGCGGGATCGTCTATTCCTTGATTTCGCTGGCAAAGGGCGTAACCGCAGACCATCTCGTTTTTGATCGTATGTGGCTGCATGGCACACCACAGGACGAAACCACCAAGGGCATTCAACTCGGCGGCAGTAGATACGTCGCCGTGGTCGATTCCTTCTTTACCGACTTCCACTGCACTTCGATGACAGGAGCCTGCACCGATGCTTTGGCGATCGGTGGCGGCGCCGGCGATCTTCCCATGGGACCGTACAAGATCGTGAATAACTTCCTTGAGTCCTCTGGGGAAAACATTCTGTTTGGCGGCGCAGAAGCCACTTTCGCGCCCAGCGACATAGAAGTTCGGCACAATCACATGTTCAAGCCTCTGATCTGGATGAAAGGTCAGCCCGGCTTTGTCGGCGGCCCAACCGGCGATCCCTTTATCGTGAAAAATCTGTTCGAGCTCAAGAACGCGCAACGAGTGCTGTTTGAAGGAAACATCATGGAGAACAGTTGGGGCGGCTTCTCGCAACACGGCTACGGGCTCGTCCTAACCCCCAAGAACCAGGCCGATTGGAACAGCACCGGCAATCTCTGTCCCATGTGCCTGGTCACCGATGTGACCATCCGTTACAGCACGATCAGCCACGTTGCCGCGGGTCTGGCAATCGCTAACATACTTTCCTCGAATGGTGGCGCACCGCGCGACGGGCAGCGTTATAGCATTCACGACATCACTGTGGATGATATCGACGGAGCAAAATACAACGGACCTGGAATTTTCGCGATGCTGGCAATGACCGCCGATGTTCCGGTCCTGCAGAATGTCTTGATCGACCATGTCACCGCATTTCCACCACACACATTCTTGGGCGTTGGTAACTACACCTCCGGTCTGCAGATGGTGAACATCTCGTTGAACAACAGCATCTCCGCCGCCGGAGTGTATCCTGTTTGGTCCACTGGAGGAGCCACCAACTGCGCCTACTACGACAAGCCTTTGATCACCTTCAACGCCTGCTTTAATCCGTATTCCTTTGCACACAACGCGATCATCGGCAGCTCCTCGAATTATCCGCCATCGTTATGGCCACCAAGCACGTTCTTCCCGCCGAATGCATCAGCGGCCCAGTTCGTCGATTATAAGAACGGAAACGGGGGCGATTACCATCTGCTCCCTTCCAGCCCCTACAAGAATGCCGGCACGGATGGCAAAGACCTTGGCGCAGATGTGGATGCCATTCTGGTCAAGATTGCAGACGCCTACTAGTCCTGGGCACTCGCTGATTCTGTTATGCGAGAGCGGATCGCTGCCGCACCGCATTGAGGTGCTGTGAGGTGTCCAGAAGCGACCGCTCCAACAGGTGGGCAACTCCGTAACCTTCGGTCAGCTCAAAGCCAGCTTTCTGCAAATTGCAGAAAAGCTGTTGCGGGCTTCGATCCCGAACGTCAGGATTGTGTTCGAGGGCAATCCCTCGAATATTTTGCAAGACTTGAATTGGAGTTGAGAACAAGACCTCGTACTCGCTGCCTTCGATATCCGATCTTCAGTCAGATCCAGATGAAGAGAGGGATTGTTCTTCCATGACCTGCGCCAGGGTTTGCGTGGAAACTGCCGCAACTTCCGCGCTCTCTTCCGAATCGACACGGTGCATTCTGCGTCGCTACTGTAAACAGAACTGAGCGCCATTCTGCGCTGTTCCGCCCGGTCACCCAAAGCACGCCAGAACGCCCAAACATCGCTAACTTCTTGCAGCACAATCGGCGCGAGCCCATGACTCTAAGCCAATAACGGTATTTCAGTTCTCTCAGGCCCAGATATGCCAAACTAATGCTGAACCATTTTTCGACGTCGTTACGACAGCGCGCGACGCGCGACCTCTCCGGCGCGATCTAAATTTCGCAATGAGGCCAACACTCTGTTTTGCATAATGTTCCGCGTATACTATCAAAACGTGCAGGGCAATGTTGCCGATAGAGAGTGGATCCGGCAGACAGGCGACCGTGACCTTGCCCTTCCCAATCTGTAGTCTGATTGGTCTTCTTTTATGTTAGCTCTCATGCGCGACGAGGCCAGATGGTTCAAAAGAAACGAAAAATTTATCACTCTCATACTTTGCCTTTGTTTCCTGCCAGTAAGCTGTTACGGACTTTCTCCAGGCTTGACGGCGCGGGCGGCAAATAATGTCGGCTCCCCCAGCCGCTTGGATGGTCCGGCGGAGCTGCCCAGAGTTTATGTAAGAAGCTCGTTGGCCGACACACCTAGTCGTGGCAAGACTCGCATGCTTAATGCGGGAGGCAATCTTCAGCAAGCAATCAACGACGCTGAATGCGGTGACATCATCAAACTCGAAGCCGGCGCCACCTTCACCGGCAAGTTCACCCTGCCGAGCAAGAACTGCGACGATGCTCACTGGGTAACGATCCGAACCAGCGCTCCCGATTCTGTTCTCCCCCCGGAAGGAACTCGCCTGACCCCGTGCTATGCGGGCCGGGCCGATCGTGTTCGCACCGGGCGCCAATCACTATCGCCTCATCGGTCTTGAAGTGACGCGTGCGATTCCGGGGTTCGTGGTCCACAACCTAATTTCGCTGGCGCCCAAGGCGACGGCTGACCATCTGGTCTTTGATCGCATGTGGATCCATGGACTCGCTCAGGAGGAAACTACCCGGGGTGTCCAATTGGGAGGCAGTACCTACGTTGCGGTTGTAGATTCGTTCTTCACCGACTTCCACTGCGTCGCGAAGACCGGCACCTGCACCGATTCTCAAGCCATCGGCGGCGGCAACGGGGATAATCCTATGGGGCCCTACAAGATCGTCAATAATTTTCTCGAGGCAGCGGCGGAAGACATTATCTTTGGCGGTGGACCAGCGACGTTGATCCCCGCCGATATCGAGCTGCGGCGCAATCACATGTTCCGGCCGATGAACTGGAAGCCGGAACAGCCCGATTTCGTAGGAGGACGCGATGGTCACCCTTTCATCGTGAAGAATGACTTTGAATTGAAAAATGCTCAGCGAGTTTTGCTGGAAGGCAATGTGATGGAAAACTCCTGGGGAGGCTTCAGTCAAAATGGATTCGCCGTCCTGTTGTCGCCAAAGAATCAGAGCCCAAACGTCTGTCCGTTGTGCCGCGTCACGGACGTGACCATTCGCTATAACCGCATCATGCACATGGCGAGCGGGTTTATGATTGCCAATGTCCGCTCTGACAGCGGCGGCGCTTCCACGGATGGCGGCCGCTACAGCATCCATGACAACATTCTTGAAGATATCGATCCATCTTCCTATAAGGGCTTCGGCACCTTCGCCACAATAATCGTTCAGGTACCTCCTTTGCACGACGTGACCATCGACCACAACACCGCGTTCGCTCCCAATGTGCTGCTCAATGTTGGCGCCCCTGCGTCTGGCCCGAAGATCTCCAATTTTGTTTTCACCAACAACCTCGTGGGCGCAGGGGCACACCAGATAGCATCGACTGGCGGCACTGCGAATTGCGCCTATCAGCCGCAGCGCCAGGGTCCGTCGGGTGTGCTTGACAGTTGCTTCACGGGCTATAAGTTCACCAATAACGCCATCGTGGGCGGCGAAGGCTGGCCCAAGGGCAATATCGCCCTTAAGGATGTCAGCGCAGTTCACTTTCAGGGCATTCGGGATAACAAGATCAAGGATTATCACGTCTGGCCCGACAGCCGCAGCCGTCGCGCGGGAAGCGACGGCAAAGATTTGGGAGCCGACGTCGACGCCGTCGAAAGGGCTACGGCGGGTGTGCTCTAGCGAGAGGCAAAGCGACTCTCTAAGCTGGCAGATTGCCTCTTCAACATTGTCAATGAAACAACTGCTTCGCAAAGGACTCAAACACATCGTAGTCGAGGAAGTTCCCGACCCGATTGTCACGGCGAACCATGTTCTCATTCGTCCGATCTATTCGCTGATCAGCAGCGGCACTGAGACGGCGAGCATCCACCAGGAAGGTATCCTCAGGGCTGTAGCCGAAAACCCTTCCCACCTGAGAAAGATTTGGAATGTTGTTAAAACGCAAGGTCCTCTTCGTACTTTCTCGGAAATCAAAGCGAAATTCAGCGAGTTCGCGGTGCTTGGCTACTCTGGCGCCGGAGTCATTGTGGATAAGCACGGAACAGTAACGGACTTGGAAATCGGCGATCGAGTCGCCTATGGTGGCGAGGGCGCCGGCCACGGAGAAACCATCCTTGTGGGTCGTAATCTCGTCGTGAAAATTCCCGATCCGGTTCCGTTCGAGCATGCCTGCTTCGCCACTTTGGGGAGCATTGCCCTGAATGGCACGCGGATAGCAAACGTCTCTCTGGGGGAAAGAGTTGCCGTCGTCGGCTTGGGCCTGGTGGGACAGTTGATTGCACAACTAGTCCGGTTGCAAGGTGGGTTCGTGATTGCAACCGACCTGAAGCCCGATCGCGTCGAGCTAGCGCGAGGCCTCGGCGCAGATTCGGCCCTCGAAGGCGGAACACAATTTCGCGAGCAGATAACCGCATTGACGGACGGAGTCGGTGTCGATTGTGTAGTCATTGCGGCGGCGGCGCATTCTGCTGCTCCATCTCAACTTGCGGTCGATATTTGCCGCGACCGCGGACGTATCGTTGACGTCGGTGCCGTCGAGCTCACGTTCCCCTGGTATGACATGTACCGAAAAGAAATTCAGCTTCTCATGGCGCGCGCCTATGGCCCTGGCAGCTATGATCCGCAATACGAACAGAAGGGCCAGGATTATCCTCTGGCGTACGTGCGCTGGACAGAGAATCGCAACATGGAAGAATTTTTGCGTCTCGTCTCAGTGGGACGCGTCCAGATCGGGCCCCTGGTAACTCATGAATTCCCGCTATCGCAGCAGCCTGCATCGGATTTCCAGCCGAAGCGCAGAATTGATATCCAGCCGTCTCCGACTAGCTCGCCCACGTTGGGCGTCGCCCTGCTCGGCGCCGGTAACCTGGCGCGCTGGGTGCATCTGCCGAACCTCAAGAAGATTTCCGGCGTGCGGTTGCGGGCAGTTCACTCTTCCAGCGGCGCCCGAGGCAAAAGTTACGCAAAGCGCTTTGGAGCGGAATACTGCGCGTCAGATTACGAAGAGATTCTGAGGGACCCTACAATTCAGGCTGTGGTGATCGTGAGCCGGAATCCCCTGCATGCGCCTCAGGCGCTTGCGGCTCTACGCGCAGGAAAGCACGTATTCA
>QHXE01001004.1 GCA_003222835.1 Acidobacteriota bacterium
TTCACTCTGGATCGAGGTGGCCGGCAAATTCAAGTCACGGCTAACGTAAGACCGGGGGAAGAAAAGCTGGGCTTTTATTTAGGCCAGAGATTACCGATGAGCCGAGGGGGACCGATCTCCGCGGGACGCTACGCGGTTGACTCGAACATCCGCATCATGCGCCTTACGGGAAAGGCTTTGGGCCAATTGTTTACCGGCAAACGCTCCGTGCGCAACACGATCTCGGGTCCGATTGGAATCTATCGCGTAGCTTCGGCGTCCGCGAACGAATTGGGTTGGGCGGGAGTATTTACGACGCTCGGGTTTCTGAGCCTGAACCTGGGAGTCTTCAATCTGTTGCCGATTCCGGTGCTCGATGGCGGCGCGATCTTTTTGTTGCTGATCGAAGGCCTGCTGGCGATTGTTGGCATGACGATCTCGGCCAGAGTGCGAGATCGAATTCAGCAAGTGGGCTTCGTAGTCGTGATTCTGTTAATGGTCTTTGTGATTACGAACGATCTGCTGAAGCAGGCCTCGATTTGGCGGGGCCGAAACAGCAATCAGCCCACGAATGCGACGCCGGCGAAATGAATAGTTCAGGTTCGTTTAGAGGCGGGCTACTGCCCGCCATTCGGAGGGCGGTAGCCCGCTGCTAAACCTTCGTAAAGATAACGATGCGTAAGTCAAAAGGAGTACAAGTAAAGCACGTCCAAATCGGCGGCGGCGCGCCTGTCGTCATCCAATCGATGACTAAGACCGACACTTCCGATGTCGGCGCGACCGTGGCGCAGATAGAAGAGATGGTGACCGCCGGTTGCGAGATTGTTCGTCTGGCGGTGCCCGACAATGAAGCGGCGATTGCTTTGAAAGAAATTCGCAAGCGTGTTCCCGAAGTTCCCATCGTCGCGGACATCCATTTTCATTACAAACTGGCATTGATGGCGCTGGAAGCCGGCATCGACAAGCTGCGTTTGAATCCCGGCAACATCGGCAAGCACGAGCGCATCGTCGAAGTCGTGCGCGCCGCGCAAGCGCAGAAGGTGCCGATTCGGATCGGAGTCAACGGCGGATCGTTGGAAAAAGATCTCTTGAAGAGATACGGCACCGCCACGCCGGAGGCTATGGTCGAATCGGCGCTGCGTCACATACAGATTCTTGAAGACCTCGACTTCACTGACATCATCATTTCGCTGAAGGCTTCCGACGTTCAACGCACGGTGGCCGCGTATCGCTTGCTGGCGGAGAAGGTCGACTATCCTTTCCATCTCGGCGTCACCGAGGCCGGCACCGCCTTCACCGGCACCATCAAGTCCTCAATCGGGCTGGGCATCCTGTTGCATGAAGGCATCGGCGACACGATTCGCGTTTCGCTTGCGGCGGAACCTCAGGAAGAAGTGCGCGTCGCTTGGGAAATCGTGAAATCGCTCGGTTTGCGCACTCGCGGCGTCACGGTTGTTGCCTGTCCGACGTGTGGCCGTCTGGATGTGGATAATTTTGTAGGCATCGTTACTGAAATCGAAAGGCGTCTCGCGCACATTCAGGAGCCGCTGCATCTTTCAATCATGGGCTGCGCAGTTAACGGCCCAGGCGAGGCTCACGATTCACAACTCGGCATTACGTTCGGCCGAGGCGTCGGAATGATCTTCAAGGATGGCGTGCCGATGCGCAAAGTTGCGGGCGAAGACATCGTTGAAGCATTTGTAAAAGAAACCGAGAAACTTTTGGCTGAGGGCGCGCGGGCAACGCCGCAGGCCGAATTAACGCGCTTCGTGCCGGAACTGGTCAATATTACGTAGGCTACACACCGAATCGTTTCTGTCAGAGGC
>QHXE01001005.1 GCA_003222835.1 Acidobacteriota bacterium
ACAGAATCACCAGCGCTGCCCGCGGCACACCGGCAACTCCTTTGGAAGTGATCATCAAGGTGAGCATCATGACGATCTGCCGGCCAAAGCTCATGTGACCGATGGTCGGCTCTGCTGCCTGGGCGACGAACACTGACGCCATTGCCAAATAGAGCGTGGTGCCATCGAGATTAAAGCTGTAGCCGGTCGGCATGACAAAACCGACGATCCGTCGCGGCACACCGAGACGCTCCATGTTTTCCATCGCCTTCGGAAGAGCAGATTCGCTGCTGGTCGTCGCGAAGGCGATCGTGAATGGTTCGCGCACGGCTTTCAAAAACTGAACGATTGGCACGCGCGCGATGATCATTACTGCACCCATCACGAAGAAGACCAGCAGAAAGAGAGCGAGATAGAGCGAGCCAATCAGCTTGCTTAGATTAACCAGCACCGCCAGACCATTCGTCGCGATCGTGTGCGCCATCGCCGCGCCGACGCCGATAGGCGCGAACATCATCACGTAGTTGGTGAACTTGAACATTACCTGCGACAGCGCATCGCAGCCGCGCAGGATGGGAGCGGCACGCTCACCCATCGCCGATACCGCCATCGCGAATAAAACTGAGAAGGCAACGATTTGCAGGACATCGCCGCGCA
>QHXE01000837.1 GCA_003222835.1 Acidobacteriota bacterium
GCTCTCCGGTTGGCTGCTCGGCGGCGATCGCATAAAGGGTAAGGCCGCGCTGGTGGTAGTCGCCATCGGCAAAGGCCGCATCATTCTCTTTGGCTTTCGTCCGCAGTATCGCGGCCAGTCGCTAGCAACCTATCCGCTGTTTTTCAATGCGATTTCTGGTAAATGAGTGCGCATACACTGGGAGCGCGGGCGTCCCGCCCGCATTAGCGTGAAGTACAACAACGCGTGAGAAAAACAGTCAAGGTGGAGTTAGCATCAGGCGAAGGCGGGCGGGACGCCCGCGGTCCCAGTGAAACGGCGCGCCCACCAAGAGTCAATACTTTGAAAGAACACTCGTTGCAAAGTTAGTAATTACACGGCCACGTTTTATGAATGAAATCAAAGTCCAACTCGAGAAGGATTTGCGCGAAGCGGGGTGGCACAGCCGAGGATACATTCCGCATTTCGATGGTCGAGAACTTCCCCAATTCATTACCCACCATCTCGCTGACTCAATGCCTCAATCCGTGCTCGCACGGTGGAGGCAAGAACTGGCCCAGAAGCCGCCAGACGAGAGCAAGATAATTCTGCATAGACGAATCGAGCGATACCTCGACCAAGGGTACGGCAACGCCTGGCTGAAAGATCACCGCATCGCCAACATGGTGCAAAACTCGTTGCTGCACTTTGACGGGACACGCTACAAACTGTCGGCCTGGGTCGTGATGCCTAATCATGTTCATTTTCTGTTGACGCGCGCGGCGAACGAAGAGCTTTCGAGGATTTTACACTCTTTCAAGTCGTACACTTCGCATGAAGCGAACAAGATGCTGCGCCGCAGCGGGCAGTTCTGGTTTGAAGAGTATTTCGATCGCTACATTCGCGACGCGAAACATTTCGCAGCCACGGTCAGGTACATCGAGAACAATCCTGTCAAAGCCAAATTGTGCCCCAGGCCTGAAGACTGGCCTTTCAGTAGCGCATGGTTTCGTGCGCGGCAAATCACTGGGAGCGCGGGCGTCCCGCCCGCATGACTGTTGAGCAACGAAACATGGGCAAGCTTAAGCTCTCGAGGCCATAAAGGCGATGCGGGCGGGACGCCCGCGGTCCCAGTGATTATGGCTTCTTGAACCTTTCAAAAGGGTTCGGCGTATAATCTTTTGAACCGACGGACGGAAAGCTGACACACAGTTACTGTCGGGGACCGAAATGGTAACGCTTCTTATTACCGCGTTTGCAATTCTCGCCCTGATTGGAATCGGCATTTATTTTTGGCAGAAGCCTTCGTCGGACTATTCTGGAAACGTACTGCCACCGCGACCCGATGCTCGAGGCCTCTTCGCTGAGAACGCCTCGACTGGGGAAGAAGAAACCGGACAATCTGCGACGGTTGCGAGCCAATTGGCGGAGGAGCTGTTGGGCCGCGCACGCAGCGGTGAGCGCTCCGCCCTGAACCTGGCCCAAGGGACCGGCGATCGAGCTTTGTACGATCAGGTGCTAACCGAACTGGTACGGTGGTCCGACACGGATGCAAAGCTCCTTTTGTTAATATCGCATGTCGGTAAAAATGATTTGGCGGTCAACACCGGTCTGGCGAAAGCTGTAATCGCATCGCTGTCGCGAGCTCCTGGACGTAGTCTGACTTCGGTGGCGCTCC
>QHXE01000838.1 GCA_003222835.1 Acidobacteriota bacterium
GATTGGATTGAACCGCAGAGGACGCAGACGAGCGTTACAGAACCGGAAGTGGTTGCGACCGGCCCGTACAGTCCATGATGTGTGCGCGGTTCTTTTGGAGTTGGCTTTCTGATCCGGTCGCTACTGCTCGCGGTTCTGTAACGCTCTGCGATTAACTTTCATCTTGCCAAGAACGAGGAACAAAACCAAAGCTCAGCCTTGCCGCCGCGCGCGAGCGGCAAGTATGCCTGAAGTCGTTCACCCAATGCTGGCGACGCTCGTCGATGAGCCGTTTTCAAATCCTGAATGGATCTTTGAGACCAAGTGGGACGGCTTTCGCTCGATCTGTTTTATCCGTCACGGCAAGGCGCGCTTTGTGTCGCGCAATCAACTGGAGATGACGGCGCAGTATCCCGAACTGGCTCCGGTCGCAAAGCAGATTGAAGCGAAAGAGGCGATTCTCGACGGCGAGATTGTCGCGCTCGACAAAGATGGCATGCCACGATTTCAACTTTTGCAGCCACGCGGGGGCCGCAAGGGCGGCGGCGTCGAAGCGTTGCGCGGCAAAGGACACATCGTCTATTACGCTTTCGATCTGCTCTATCGCGATGGATACGATTTGATGTCATGTCCATTGATCGAGCGCAAGGCAGCTCTGGAAGAAATTCTGAGTCCCACCGGCTTCGTCAAATTATCCGATCACATCGTGGGTGATGGTGAAGAGTTCTTTGAACAGATCGAGAAATTTCATCTCGAAGGAATGATCGCTAAGCGCGCTGCCGGTCATTACGTGCAAAAACGTAGTTCTGACTGGCTGAAGATAAAGACCGTGAAGCGATCTGAAGTGGTGATTGGCGGCTACACGCAACCGCGCGGATCGCGCTCATACTTTGGCGCGCTCGTGGTCGGTCTATATCGCGGTAGCGAACTTCATTACGTCGGGCATACCGGCGGCGGCTTCGATCAGAAGACGCTGGCGAAGATCTACAAACTCATGCAGCCGCTGAAAACGGGCCGGTGTCCATTTGTCGTCGAGCCGAAAACTAACGAGCCCGTTCAATGGATCAAGCCGAAGCTGATTGCCGAAGTGAAGTTCTCGGAATGGACCGCGGACCAGCGCATGCGCCAACCAATATTCCTTGGTTTGCGCGCGGACAAAAAGCCAGAGGAGTGCCGGTTCGAAGTTGAGCGTGATACGGATGTAGTGGTTCGCAAGCGCCGCTGAACATGCCTGGGTTTATTCCCTCTCCCAAAGGGAGAGGGAGCCGAACTGTAATCCGAGTTACAACTCGGCGTTTTTCAGAATGTTTTTGAAGACTTTTGGATTACGCGTTGGGTCGCATAAGTCCGCGGAAGATGCCTTGAATCTCGACGCGTGAGGCATGCACGCGGATGGGTTCCAATTGCGCGTTCGATGGTCTCAACTCCACTTCTTCACCAAAACGGAACAGGCGTTTGAGAGTAGCCCGCACGCGATCGATCAAAGCCACCACAATCTCGCCGTCGCGCGCTTCGATGCGATTTTCGATTAGCGCTATATCGCCGTCACAGATATGCTCGTCGATCATCGAATCGCCCTTCACGCGCAGCGCGTAGATTCGCTCTGGACGCACACGTCCGAGCAGAAAGCGCGGCACGCAGATCATTTCAATATCTTCGACAGCATCGATCGGTGCGCCGGCGGCAATGCGACCCAGCAGCGCAACTTCGCAAACTGCATCAGGAGGAGATTCTTCGACCCTCACTGTTAGGGTGAAACGGCCAGGCTCGTGTTCGCGTTTGATCAGTCCGCGCTTTTCGAGCGCCGAGATATGTTTGGCGATCGTGGCTTTGGAACTGACACCGAAGTAACGGGCGATCTGCGCATACGAAGGTTCGTGTCCGTGCTTCGCGAGAAAGCGGGTGATGTAATCGAGGACTTCTTTCTGGCGTTGAGTTCGCGGCAGCATTTACTTTCTCACTCGAAAGAACCTTGCGAGGATCTTCTTAACGCGAGCAATTCTAATCTCGCATCGATCACCCGTCAAGCAATCTTGGTAATCGGTAGTGATTTGGATCGCGAAATAGGATCGCTTGGTTCCGGGAATCATCAGGGGTCGAATTGACTAAACCTCACTCGATGCGTTAAAAGACTTCGCTATAGTCCCGACAGTTTTTGCGGTCTGTTGTAACCAACTAGACAGTTCGTGCGTTTTCGTAATTCTAAGTATTCACATCAGCAGTCCACGCGTCTGCGGTTTCTTTAGCAAAACAACTCAACCGAAAGGAAGTTCCCCAATGAGAGAAACGTTTCGTGCTATTCGCGAATGGAAGTGGTTATTGGTCGGAGCGTGTGCCCTGGTTCTCGGGACGCTCGGCGCGCACGCCCAAGATCCAAACGCTTCGCAAACTCCGGCGCCACAGACTCCGGCGCCACAGACCCAAAGAGCGCCGACTCCGGCGCCAAGTCCGACCCCTACCCCAGTCAATTGGTCGGAGGATCCGATGCTCAAGCGCTTCGTGTTTCGCGGCATCGGCCCGGCGAGCATGGGTGGGCGTGTTGATGACATCGCCGCGGTCGAGGGCAATCCATACATCTATTACGTAGGTCTGGCC
>QHXE01000839.1 GCA_003222835.1 Acidobacteriota bacterium
TGTATTCGGTGGCCTTGATGCCACGTTCACCCCATCAAACGTCGTCCAGATCTACGACATCGCTGGCGGCACCTGGACCACAGGCGCTCCCATGCCTGGTGCGCGGTATTTCGCCAGCGGAGCGTATGATGCTTCGAACGGCAAGATTTATGTTATCGCCGGGTTTGATTCTACCTTTACTGAAACGAGCACGACCTGGGAGTACGATCCGGTCGCCAATACCTGGGACACCAGCCGCGCAAATACCCCGATCCCGCTGGGTGGCTCCGGATATAGCATTGTAGGCCAGAATATTTATCTGGCGGGGACTTGGAACGGTGGAAGTGGATCGACTGTGCATTACCGCTACGATATCGTGGCTGATTCCTGGACTCAGATGGCGGATGTGCCTGTTGCCATTTATCGTCCGGATGCCGCTGGTATTGGCACGAACGAGTATCTCGTCGGTGGAGGCAACCCGGACCTTCGCCCCTCAGCCTCAAAGCAAGCTCGTAAGCTAGCTTCGACGCGAGCGCCGGCCACGTCCTACACCAGCACTTACATCTACGATACTCTTAGCGATACCTGGAGCAGTGGCCCAAATACAAATGTGGCGCACTCTTTCACGGGTGGAACGGCAATTGGAACGAAACTTATTGTTGTAGGCGGGTTTGACGGTGTCACCGGTGACACCAACACGGTTGAGCTGGCAGACGCAGGGGGCGCTGGCGGGACTTGCAGTGATTACACGTTTGCCTTGACCACAGCTACCTTCGTGCCAGGCGTAGACAATGTTGGCATCGATTGCGACGACTGCGGAGTGGACGTTCCACTTCCTTTCTCGGTTCAGTTGTACGATCAGACTTTCACCACTGCACACGTCGGCTCGAACGGTCACTGTACTTTTGGACTATCTAACGACGGCTTCGGAATCACCTGCTCACCTCTTGGGATTGGCGGTACTACCTACGCGCTGGGTCCTTATTGGGGCGACCAGACCGTTTTCGCTGCGGATGGACACGGAGTCTTCACCACCACAACAGGCAGCACGCCCAACCGGATCTTCTATATCGAGTGGCGGAGCAGATACTTCGGCTCACCCGACGAGCTGAATTATGAGATTGCGCTGTACGAGAGTGGCACGCCAGCTTTCCAGTACATTTACAACGTCATCACGCCCGCCGCTGCAGCAAACGACAGCGAGTTGGTGGTAGGGGTGAAGAAAGATGATGTCAACTTCAACCAGTACGGGTGCGATCCCACAGGTGGCCAAGCCCCGCCGGTTAGCTCCGGCCAGGCACTGACCGCCACATGCGTAGGAGGTGGCACACCTACGCCCACACCAACGCCGACCTGCACGCCCGGTGCGGCGCAATGGTCAGAGGTCGCGCCGTATCCGTTCGCAGCTCGCGGACCATTCGTGGTAAGCGATGGCACCTTCTACTACACCGGCGGCGGCTACGATGGCACCAATGTCCATGGGGATCTGTTCAAGTACGATCCAGTGGCCAACACTTATACACCGCTGGCTAGTGCGCCTGACCAGTTCTTCCTGTCACAGGCGGTATACTATGCGGCTAACAACAAGATCTATAGCATCGCCGGATTTGGTTTGGGCGGCCAGACCACGACGACTCGCATCTACGATATCGCTGGCAATAGCTGGACCACAGGGACGGCGATACCCGAGCCCAACGGCTTGTCTGATGCTGGCACGGGATTGGACAGTGGGAAGATATACATTGGCTGCGGCTTCAATGGCAGCGGAGCGTCGAACACACTCCATATCTATGACATCGCCACTGATAGCTGGACCACGGGTGCAAATGCGCCGACGGCTGTGTACCTGCCCGGTGCTGGAGCCATCAGCGGCAAGTTCTACGTTGTCAGCGGTAACAATGGCAGCACTGAAGTGCCTGATGTGCAGATCTACGACATCGCGACTGACACCTGGAGCGCGGGCGCGCCAATACCAACGCCCGTCACCGGCCCCGGCAGCGCGGTGTTTAACGGGAAATTGTACATCTTCGGAGGCGCAGCGCCGTTCCCAACCACGACGACTATCACGCAAATCTATGACCCAGCTACCGATAGCTGGAGCACTGGACCAAACATGGTGGTGGCACGGCTATGGTTCTACGGAGGCGCACTCGATCCTAGCAGTATTCTGGCTCCTGGAGGTGATAATTCGCCCGGCATCCCGATCAATGATGATGAGATCCTGGCCGGTGGCGGGTGCGGCGGGACACCTACCCCAACGCCGACGGTAACGCCCACGCCCACCTGCCCACCCGGGGGGGCCCCCGGCGTAGCCGGGCCGTGGACGTCGGGCAACCCGTACCCGAGCACGGTCGTGCGGTATGGCTTTGCCCAGACGGCGACCCACTTCTATGTCTTTGGTGGAGTGGACA
>QHXE01000840.1 GCA_003222835.1 Acidobacteriota bacterium
TGGCAGCGTCGTTACGGAAGAACTAATTAACGCGGGTCATCGGACGATCGTCTATGACAATCTTAGTTACGGCCATCGTGAGGCCGTTCACCCTTCGGCCGCGTTTGTGAAAGGGGATTTGCTTGATGGCGAGACTTTGCGCGGCGTGCTGAGGGAGTACGAGATCGAAGCCGTCATGCACATGGCCGCCTTCGCGTTGGTCGGCGAGTCGGTGACACATCCGGCGAAGTATTATCAAAA
>QHXE01000841.1 GCA_003222835.1 Acidobacteriota bacterium
CGGCACCTGCGTGCGTGATTACATTCTCGTGGTCGATCTGGCGCGCGCGCACATCCTGGCGCTCGGCATTCTCGACGAGCGGAGCGCTATCTACAATCTGGGCTGCGGCGGCGACGGTTACACCGTGCGCGAAGTGATCGACACGGCGCGCGAGATTACCGGCCGGGAAATCAAGACCCGCACGACGCCTCGTCGTCCAGGCGATCCGGCGGTGCTGATTGCGAGTTCGGAAAAAATCAGACGCGAGTTGGGTTGGGAACCAAAGTTTCAGGATCTGCGAGTCATTATTAAATCCTCGTGGGATTGGTTGCAGAAGAATCCGCGCGGATATGGGGAATGATTTGTTCTTCACTGCCCCAGAGCTACAACCCATATGGACATCGTCTACCGCTTGCAGGGCATCGAGTTTGAGTGGGACGAAGGGAAGGCCGAGGCGAACGTTCGCAAACATGGCGTCACGTTTGAAGAAGCCGCGGAGATATTCTTTGATCCCTTTTACCGAACGGGCGACGCGTCGATAGATGAGGAAGAAGACCGCGAGGTTATTATTGGGTACACATTTGCTTCGCGTCTACTTCTCGCGGTATATACTGAACGTGGTGAACGAACCCGAATAATTTCGGCTCGTCCCGCCACTGCCACGGAGAGAAGGATTTATGAAGAAGCCGAATAACGACACACCCAGAGCCGAAGAGGGATTTGAGTTGCGTTTACGCCCTCGTCCAACCAGCTCAATTACGCTTAAGATACCCGTCGAGACCCTAAAGTCCTTGGAGCGCGTGGCCGCTAGCCGCGAGATGTCAGTTGACGCCCTAATCAAGTTCTACGTGGGCCAGGGGCTGCGGCAAGATCTAGCCAAGCTCTTTGCGGACCGAGTCCTCGAGACTACTGAGCAGGTATTGACGCGACATATTCAATCCGAAGAAGAAGTCTCAGCAATTCTCAAAGAGATTCGCGGCGAAGCTGCGGCGTAAAGCTGAACGGCGACCGATAATCTCACCGAGACTAATTTTCAAACCCACCCCGTTAATAAATCACTCGCCTCGTCCGTCTAATAAACGGAACTTGCTGCGGAATTTCTTGTCCAAACTTTTGCCGCTGACTCGTCGTACTGAAACCTGTCTGGCGACGAAATCATCATGCGTTATCTCTTCTCAGTTTATGGCGACTCCGCCCGGATCGCCCTGCAATCGATCCTGGCGCACAAGCTGCGCGCGTTTCTCACCTTGATTGGCATCATCATCGGCGTGGCGTCGGTGGTCGTCGTCGGCGCCGCGATCTCCGGGCTCAACACTTACGTCGTCGAGAAGGTGTCCAAGGTTCTGGGCACGAATCATTTCATGATCGCGCGCATGGTCAGTCAGGGTGAGTTGTCTGAGGAAGATCTAGAGCGCATGAACCGTCGTAATAAGCAACTGAAATGGGCGGACATGGAGTGGCTGCAGGAATACTGCGAAACCTGCACTGCGGTAGGGGCGGAGGCGGGACGGGGAACGAAATTCGAACAGAACGGCATGACCTTCTTCGGCGGCATCATCTTCGGGGTAACCGCCAACATGGCTGAGATCGAAGACAAGACGATGACGGACGGACGCTTCATCCAACCCGAAGAAGTGTCGCACAGCAAGCTGGTCGTCGTTCTCGGCGCTGATATCAAGGACAAGTTCTACCCGGACATTGACCCCCTCGGCAAAGAGTTCAAGGTGGCCGGTCTGCCGATGCGCGTTGTCGGCGTGGAAGAGAGGCGCGGTCCCATCTTCGGCGACCTGATCGACAAGCACGTTTACATTCCGCTGACGACCTTTCAGCGTCTTTATGGACGCAACCTCGATTTGCAAATCCACGGCAAGGGGCAGCGACGCGAGACCTTCCAGTTGACCATCGAGGACGCCCGCCGCGCGCTGCGCAATTATCACGAGCTGATCGGCAGCGAGGAGGACGACTTTGGTCTCGTGAACACCGAAGCGCTCGGCAGCCAAATCGATCAGTTCACGGGAGCGATCGCGCTGGTCGTTACCCCAATCACCCTGATCGCACTGGTCGTCGGTGGCATCGTGGTGATGAACATAATGCTTGTCTCTGTCACCGAGCGCACTTTCGAGATCGGTTTGCGCAAGGCGCTCGGCGCCCGGCGAAAGCAGGTGCTCCTGCAGTTTCTGATCGAGTCATCGATGCTGTGCGCGCTCGGAGGCGTTCTGGGTCTGCTCGCCGCCGCCGGAATCTCCTGGGCAGTGACGGTCTTAACCCCGATTACGATGACGATCACCATAGGCTACATCGTGCTCGCACTCGGCGTCTCGACCGCCGTCGGCATGATCGCCGGTATCTATCCGGCCTTCAAGGCCTCGCGACTCGACCCGATCATCGCGCTGACCAAAACGACGTAGTTCGATTTTTGCGCCTTACGTCTTTTGGTTCTTTGCGGCTTTGCGAGAACTGTTTCACGCCAAGCCGCAAAGAAAAGAAAGTCGCAAGACGCCAAGACTAGCGAAAAACGGTTAATGAAAATAAGACTTCCAAATTTTTTTCCGCGCGAAACGCTGCTGATGGCGCTCGACAGCCTCCGGGCGCACAAGTTCCGGAGCGCGCTTACGGTGCTCGGGATCGTCATTGGCGTGCTGGTCGCGATCGTGGTCGCATCGATTCTCACGGGTCTCCGAGCCAACATCGTCAAGATGGTCGAGGAGTACGGCACCAATAATATTTACGCTTTCCACCTGACTACGGGACCGCAAGTGGGGGAGCGCGACCAATCCGAGCGCGCGCGAAAGCCCCTGACCCCGGAAGATGCCGAAGCAATCGCCGAGCAGGCCTCAGCGGTAGAGGCGATGGCACTCGAGTCTACGAACATTGGCTGTGGGGGCTGCGGCTTTGACGACACGATCAAGATCAACAATAGGACTTACCGGCGTGGCAACACCAAGGGAGTCACTGCTAACCACGCTGACATTCACAACGCATCGCTGAAGGAAGGCCGTTTCATCTCGGAGCAGGACGATCTGAACCGCCGCAATGTGATGGTGATTGGCGTCAATGCCGCGACGGCTCTCTTTCCCGACCAGGATGGGGGCATCGTCGGAACGCGCGTGAGGATGGGCGGCTATGTGTGGGAGATCGTCGGCGTGCTGGCGAAGCGCCAGACGACAGTCTTTGGTGAGAACGAAGAGGATAATGCCGTCTTCGTTCCATTTCGCACCGGACTCCAGATCGCTCCCGGACGCAAGTATCTGATCATTATTGCGCGGGCGAAATCAGGGCAGTTACAGGAGGCAGTCAATCAGGTCGAAGAGATTTTGCGCACGCGCCGGCAGGTTAAGTTTTCTGATCCAAACAACTTCGACGTCAAGACTGCGAACGCTTTCATCACGCAGTTCGATAGCATCTTCGGTATGATCGGCATCATCGCCATTGCGATCTCATCGGTCGGCTTGATGGTTGGCGGCATCGGTGTCATGAATATCATGTTGGTGAGCGTTACTGAGCGCACGGCAGAAATCGGCATTCGCAAGGCGCTGGGTGCGCGCCGCCGCGACATTACTAATCAATTCCTGTTCGAAGCGATGACCCTGACGTTTCTTGGGGGAGTCATCGGCGTGCTTGCGGCCGTCGGGATCAGCAAACTCATAATGCTCCTGATACCCAGCCTGCCCGCCTCGATTCCAACCTGGGCTGTTACTACAGGACTAACGGTCAGCGTCGCCGTCGGACTAATCTTCGGCGTCTGGCCCGCGCGCAAGGCGGCGCGTTTGGATCCGATTGAGTGCTTGCGGTATGAATAGAAAGACAGGATTAACAAGATGGACAAGATTAGAAGGTTGATGACTCGCCTTTCTCAGGTTCCATATCTTGTAAATCATGTAAATCCTGTCCAAATCAATTCGCCCTCCGTTGCATTTCTTTCAACGTCTCCGGAATCAGCGAAGTGATGTGATGTTTTGCGCTTTGGCCGTCGGCGTATGTCTGATAGAGCATGAAGTCGCTTTAAGATCACAATTTGTGACCTTGAAGCCCGGCAAATCAAATCCCCGCGGCCGCCTTCCGCTGCATTTCTTTCAACGTCTCTGGAATCAACGACGTGATGTGATGAGTGGCGCTTTGGCCGTCGGCGTATGTCTGATAGAGCATGAAGTCGGGCAGTGACAGGCAGGACAGCGGCGAGTGCAAGTTGTAACCCGTGTCGATGCCGATCGCGCTGTGGAAGATGTAGATGCCGTGATGGCCCAGGCGGCCACGCAAAGGCAGGAAAGCTGTCGGCGTGTGGCCGAAGACACAGGGCTTGCCGCGATAGCTTTTGTAAAAATCCATGTCGCGCGTCCAAAGCAAAGCCTGGGGTGAACTGTCGCGCGGATGCTTTCCCTGCTCCAAACCCGCATGAACGTAGAGGGCAAAATCGTCTTCGTGATACAGAGGCAACTGACGAAAGAACTCGATTTGATTCCCAGGAATCTTTTCGGCGAATAGCTTGCGGGCAATTTCAAAGTCAGCTTCGGTCTGAAGGCGGAGAGGCGTTTGAGTGTACTGTTCAAATGTGCGGTCGCCGCCCGTGTCGGCGTCGATCCACGTCAGCTTTTTCCCATCGATAAAATCCAACAGCATCTGCTCGTGATTTCCGCGCAGGCAGATGACCCTCTCGGGATTCGCACCGCACAGGTCCAGGACGTGCTCGACGCATCCGGGCACATCCGATCCTCGATCGATCAAGTCGCCGAGGAAGATCAACTTGTCGGTTGATTCGTCGCGCGGCAGCAGATCGAGCAGGTGGTGAAGCTGCGCGCAGCGTCCGTGGATGTCGCCAATGACGAAGGTTTTCATGAAGGTTATCTTGAGACTAAAGTAAACCGCTCTTTCAGGCCTTGAGATGATAGTGATTGAGAGATCTGTTGAGGATCTCTCAGGTTAGGAAGGGCGGTTTACCCCCGCCTTTTCAGAGCCAATAAGATCAAGCGGGGGCAAGCCACCCTTCCTGACCCTGAGATTGCTTAGAATTTTGTCTATCTCCAAGAGTTGCGCTACTAGTCAAGATTCTCTGACGCAGGCGTGTTGATTGAACCAATGATCCGTTGGTACTCAGGATCGTCCCGCAGCGAATCCCAGTTCTTATCGTGTTCGAACCATTGCTTGTTTTCATTTCCCAAAGCGATGGCGCGCCGCAACCACTTCAGAGCCTCGTCGCGCTCGCCTTCCATCGCGTAGGCCGAGGCCAGCCAATAAGCCACGTCATGATCGGTGTCAGCGGTTTTCTTTACTTCATCTGTCAGTTGCGCGCGCGCCTCATCGCTAAAGCCCAGCGCGCTCAGGAAGGTCGCGTAGATTGGGCGAATGCCGTCGAGCTGCGGTTGCTGTTCGAGGACTTGCTCAAGAATTTCCGCGGCCTTCACCGGTTCCCCGTGATAGTAGAGCGTGCGGGCGCGGAAGGTCTTGATCAACGGATGATCGGGTTCGAGCGCGGCGCCCTGATCAAGTTCGGCTAATGCTTCATCGTATCGTCCCTGATATCTGAATATGCGCGCCCGATTGTAGCTGGCGACAACTCGCTCGGCGGGATTTAGCCGTGCCATGCGCTCATAACTACGCAGCGCTTTCTCGTAATCGCCATCAAGCCGGGCCAGTACACCGCGCACAAAGTGGACTCCGACGTCGTTGGGCGCTTCGCGTCTCAATTGATCCGCAGCGTCGCGGGCTTTCTTTTTCTCGCCGCGCGAAAGATAGATTAAAACCATGTGCATGCGCGCTTCCAGCAGATGCGGATCAAGTGCGAGAGCTTTATCGAATGCTTCCTGGGCGCTGGCATGATCGCCCGTTTCGCCGAGCCCTTTTATGACCCGATTCGCATAGGCGCTGCCGAGCGCAGAAAGCGCCAAGGCGAATGAGGGATCGAGATCGGCGGCTCGTTCGAAATGCTCGATTGCTTCGTCAATGTCTTTGCGGGCGATGCTGTGATAGATGAAACGACCCATACAATCGCGGCCGCGCAAATACTCCTCATAAGCTTCGGCGTTCGCTGTCTTGCCCCGTTCC
>QHXE01000842.1 GCA_003222835.1 Acidobacteriota bacterium
TATCTGGGACAACTCGGCTAAGAAATCTGGTGTCAGGTCGGTCGAGGTGTCGAATGGGTTGTTGTAGACAATGATCGGGAGGTTCACCCGTGCCAGAGCTTCATAATACGCGAAGACTTCCCGTTTCGTTGGTCGATAGTTGATCGGTGGTAGGGCCATCAATCCCGCTGCCCCTACCTCTTTCGCATGATTCGCCCAGTAGACGGCTCGCTTCGTGGAGGGGGCCGCCGTCCCAACGATGACTGGAGCACGGCCTGCCGTTGCCTCAGCAATCGTTTCAACGACTTTTGCCCGTTCCTGATCTGACAGGGAAGCATACTCGCCGCATGAGCCGGTCGGGATCAAGCCGTGAATGCCGCTGCTCAGGAGCCATTCGACGTGTTCGCGCAGGCGAGGATAATCCACTTCATCGCTTTCGGTGAAAGGCGTGATGACCGCTACGTAAACTCCTGGGAATCGTGCCATGGTGTTGCTCTCCTTTTCCTTGACGCCTCACCGCCGATGCGGCGAGTCAATCGAACAAACGTACGCGTTATTACAAAACAAATCCTGTTGGAAATGGATCTTCTGGATCGAGGACAAACTGCTGGAAGCCGGTAATCCAGGCGCGTCCTTCGATCGTCGGGATGACGGCCATGATCTCGGGTGTCAGTTGCACCTGCTCGACTAAGCGCCCGGTGAAGCGCGAGCGCGTAATGCTTTCATGAACAAAATCCTGGTGTAGAGCAAGCTCGCCGCGCTCAAAGAGTTGCGCCATGCGTGCACTCGTGCCAGTGCCACATGGTGAGCGATCCAGTACGCCTGGAGCGATGACCACCGCATTCCTGCCATGAGCTCCTGCCGCGCTTGCCGGGCCGGTGAACATCGTATGCTTGATCACATCAATCTCCGCGTTAAGCGGGTGTTGGAGGGGGATCTGTTGTCTCACCGCAGCCATGATCTTCATGCCAGCGTCAATGAGCGCCTGCGCGTTGCTCTCTTGAATGGTCAGCCCCACCTGTTCGACTGGCACAATACTATAGAAGTTCCCGCCGTAAGCAATGTCGAGGTGAATGGGGCCGATGCTCTCTACCTCGACCTGCACATCTTTGCGATACAAGAAGGAGGGGACGTTGCGTATTTTGACTTTTTTCACCTGGCCCTGCTGTACCGTTGCCTCCGCCGTCACACGGCCTGCTGGCGTATCGAGGGTGACGTGCGTAAGCGGTTCGTGAGCTCCGACCAGTCCCGTTTCGATAGCGACGGTGCAGGTGCCAATGGTGCCATGGCCACACATAGGAAGGTAGCCATCGACATCGATATACACCACGCCCAGGTCAGCCTCTGGATCAGTCGGTGGCAAGAGGATCACTCCATTCATCGCCGTATGCCCGCGTGGCTCGCACATCAGGAAGCCGCGCAGATGATCCAGGTGTTCTTCGATATAGTGTTGTTTCTCAAACATCGTGTGACCTGGTACCTGGCCGAAGCCACTGGTCACGATACGCGTCGGCATGCCTTCCGTGTGCGAATCCACCGCGGTCATCAATTTCTCAAAGCGCATGTTCTTTCCCTTCAAAAACGAGAAAATTCCTTATGAACGCACTCCACCCTTTTGAAAACGTGTTGGCAGGAAAGGCGCCAGATCCATATCGAGCGCTTGCCCCAGGATGAGTTGACTGAGCAGCTTGCCACTGATGGGTCCAAGACCAATCCCTGCCCCTTCATGGCCCGTATTGATGTAGTAACCGGGCACATCCGGCTCCTCCCCAATGACCGGCAGGTGGTCAGGGGCGAAGGGACGGAACCCAACGTAGGTGCGCAGAGCATGCGCGTGAGCCAGGATGGGGAAGTAGCGCACAGCTCTCCGTACAATCGCCTGTACCACAGGCACCTCAATGGTGGAATCGAAGCCGACCAGTTGGCGGCTGCTTCCCAGCAAGATGGTGCCGCTTTTCGTCCCCTCAACGACTGAGGCCACCTGAGGGATCGTATCACTCGTGTTGACGGTCTCTGAATAACTTGCCTCAAAGACCTTATGAAGGACGAGCCTCGGCAGCGGCTCAGTGACGACCACATGGCCTTTGCGCGGCTGGATGGGGAGATCGAGACCCACCAGCGCGGATATCTGCGAACTCCAGGGACCGGCGGCATTGATCAGGCGCGGCGTTGTGATCGGGCCCTTGCTCGTCAGCATACCGCAAATGGCCCCCTGCTTGTCGCGCTCCACAGCGATGACCTCTGTGTAATCGAGCAAGAGCGCCCCGTGTTGTCTGGCATGCTTCACCAGCGCAGCACACGCCAGCATGGGCTGGACTTGCGCATCCTGCGGGAAATAGGCCGCCCCTGCCAGATCATGGGCGAGATGGGGTTCAAGTTCGCGCAATTCGGAACTTGTCAGCAGATGGGCGGTGACGCCTGCACCACCTAACGCAGATGTACGCCTGGTCAGCGCATGGAGATGCTCATCTGTTTCAGCAACGACGACTCCACCTTTTTCCTCGAATTCAAAGTCGTCA
>QHXE01000843.1 GCA_003222835.1 Acidobacteriota bacterium
CGTCGTGCGCGTGATAGGTAATCGTCGCGGTGCCGTTCGCGTTAGCCGCTGAAGTGTAAGTGAGCGTCGCTGTCTTCGGATAACTTGCGCCAACCACATTGAGCGATGGGCCGGAAGAGAAGATGCCCGGATTCGTGTTGTTGGTAATGACGAAACTTACTGTCTGTCCATTTTCAAGTGTGTCTCCCGAGTTTCCCGGCCGGACGTTGGTTATGAAGCTGGACACCGACTGCGCGCCCGCATCTTCGTTTACGGCTGGTGGCTGGCCAACGCTGGGAAGTGTGAAAGTCGGCGCATCGTTCACCGCGTTAACAGTGATCGAAACGGTGCAGGTTTCATTCGAATTCCCATTGGCGCCCGCTCCTGAAGTGGTGCCGTCGTTCACTCTGAATACAAAACTGTCTGCTCCGTTATAGTCCGCGCTGGGCGTGTAAGTCAGATTGGGGGCGGTTGTAATTCCAAACGATCCATGCGCCGGCGGCGTAACGATGCTGAAAGTGATTGTGTCGCCATCGGGATCCTCTCCGGTTAGCGTAATGGCCTTCGCCGTGTCCTCATTCGTACTGACTGACTGATCAGAACAGACGGGGGTGCTCTTAATCGACCCGGGCACGAACGTCGTATGCGAATCGAGGAGGTCGTTGAAAGAAAGTCCGGTCGCATCCCCTCCGGTGGTATTACCGAGCGTGACTGTATAGTTGATTGTGTCGCCCGGATCGGCCTTGCCGTCGCCATTGTTCGCAGTCGGTGTCAACGTAGCCGGGCTGGTCATGACCGCGGTCACTGATCCGACCGTCGGCGCCAACGGTTCCGGCGCCGGTTCGGGTTGTGGTGCCGGGAGCGCTGGCGCCGGCACGGCGGTCGGCGGATTGACGAAGAGATTGTCAGTAGCGACATTCTTCGCTCGATCATCTGACTTCTGATCTCTGACCCCTGACCTCTGTCGGCTTGTGGCCGCCGCCAACTGCGCAAACGGCATGATCAGGATTGCGAAAGAAAGGACGCAGGCGGTAAGTGCTCTGCGATTAGCGCAAGAGGATCGGGGGTTACTTGATTTCACGTTAGAACTCCTCGGAATTTCGAGCGGGTTATTTGATACGTCGGGTGTGTGCGAACTTATTTTTATTGCTAATACAAATACTCGTTGATATAAGACCGCACTGGCGGTGTGAACAGGCAAAATAACACATGCTGCGCAGCCCAACAAGCGAAAAGTCGGCAACCGAGTGCAAAGATTTTGTGTAAGCGCCCTCTCCCTTTGGGAGAGGGCTGGGGTGAGGGCTTAGCTGAGTAACAAGAAAGGAAAACTCTCCTCCATCCTTTTTCCTGTCCGCTCCGACAAAAAAAGGAGAAAGAAGTATTTTGGGTTTCGTCGCTAGGCCCTCACCCCGCGCCGCTCCCGCAGGCGGTTTCGGGCTCTCACCGCAGAAAGCGTTGACGATACTCGTCTGAGGATATGAAGGCGTTTACCATCTCGGCGTTCACGAAGTTGCCATTGAATTGATTAAGCTTATTCAGCCAGAAGTCATAGCCTGTGTAATCCGAATCCGGAGTGTCGTTCGGGTTACGGCGCAGGTAACCGATGAACTGCATCAGCACGAAGGCGCGGTTGAACTCGGCATTGACGAGATTGGGATGTTCGGCAATCTGGCGTAGCACCTGGGCGCGATTCTTTTGCCCGGCCGTATGCTGTACTTCCAATTGCGCAAGCTCGGTTGTCGATAATGGGCTGCCCGCGTTTCGGTTCAAGGTGTCGACGAAAGTAGTCGGAAGCATTGTCGAAGGATACATGTTCGTGAACCGCGAGCGCTGAACGAACTGCGCCGTGAAGCTCTGCTTGTTATTTTCCAGCACCGTCTCCCAACCGGACTGGCCCACTACGACGCCCTGCCCGATCTGTTGTGTATCCGGCTGAAATTCGTTGAAGCGCACGATCGGAACCGAAATTTGATGGACACCGTTGATTGTCGAAGTGCCGCGGGCATCGGCGTAAGCCGTTTTGTAGATGCGCTCGACCAGGTAACCCGTCTGCTGAAATTCGATTGACAGAAAGAACGCCGCCGAGACATTGATGCGCTTCATTTGAAGGCATTGCTGATCGCTGCCGCAAGAGGTTATCTGGTTGGTCCAGTATGATAGTCCGCTCGAATCGGCTTGACGGTTTAGAAAATCAAGGTAGTGCTGCTTCACGAAGAAGTCCGGCAGGTCAATCGGATTTCCGGCAGCGGCCAAACTTAAACAGTTCGCGTTAGCGTTGACGTAAGCCGTGATCTCATTTACTGAGAACGGACAAAAGGTAAGACTGTTCGCCGGATCTTGCACGGAGACCATGATGGTCCGGTCGCAACCCGCCTGACCGTCGCAGTGCGCGCCATCGCGACAGACTACGCCCGTCCAAGCCACGCCCGCGGGCCCGCCGAGATTTCTGCCGGTCCATAAATGCGTCACGTCGCGTGGCTGACTCGCAAAGTTTGCGTTCCAGTAATTCGTGAATTCATTCAGCGCTGCCGCAGCATCACCGCTCGTATTGTATGGATCGTTGGCAGTCGCCCACGTGTGTTGAAACACAACCGTAAATGTCAACCCAATATCTCGTTGGTAAATTCCCTGAACTGCGTTCATGATTCCGAGGATGTCATTATTCGCGGCGGTCGAACTTCCCAAAGCCGAGACGTATTCAAAGTCGGCTTCGGTGGCGATCTCAACAACCTTGAATGGCGAAAAGACTTCAGGCGTGACTCCCGTGGACGCGCTGGAAAGGAACTGTTTCGCTTCATGGTTAATCGCTTCGTCGAGCGTCCCACACGTTTTGCGGATGTCGGGCCGCACATCCGACGCTTTGTACAGTAAGTAATCCGATCCTTGGGCCGCGGCGGAATATTTTCGGGCTGATTCAATGAAATAGGATTCACCCTGAGTGACGATCATTCCTTCGAGTTTGTCATCATCTATGGAAAATCGCGCGTCGCTGTTCGGCATCCCGGAAACTTTTCCTTTGTAAGTGTGAGGCGCGGGCATTTCGACCTCATGCGCGACTCCGCCATCGACAACTTCTTCGGCGCGATAATCGGGCGCGCGCAAGTCGTTGAGCATCAGATCGATTTCAAAGTCATAGGCCGGCGTCTGCACCGACAGATGGCCTGTGCGGTTCACGCCTTCCGCTACGGCGTGCGGATCGAGTTGAACATCCTCGTGGTTAGTGAAGACTTGCGCGAGATCCTGTTGATAACGAGCTTTGCCGGATTGAGCATCGACAGCCGGTGCATGGATTCCCGGACCACCAAATGAGGCCAGAGTAATCAAGCCCAGCAGAAGTGAAGCCAGAATCTTGAATCGAAAGCGGCTTGGCAATTTGGCGTATTGCCTCACGACGGAACGCGCACCTGCACCCTTTAAGCGCTGCGTAGAACATAGAACTTCTTTCATGACTATGATTTTGATCTGTGTCGGGAATCAAACGAGGAGAATCGGGATTCGCGAAAGGCGATGCGGGGAAGGCCGCGCCTTTGGGGCAATAGGAAGTTTAGCTATGCGCACGGCGCGCCGTCAACCATGAATCACCTGCACTATGAATCACCTGCGGGCCGGCGGGGTTAAAATCAAAAGTGAGACTGTCGGTTGACTGCGTTAGAGTACCAATTTTAGTTGGGCTTTTAGTCGCGCAAAGGACCCCAACTAAAGTTGGTACTCTAACACCCTCTCCTCGCGTGCTCAGGAGGTCGAAACTCTAGCTCATCGATCGCGAATGAACGCCGGAGATCAGCCGCCGCTAACGAGCCTGTCGGGAAATCCCGTAGGGATGCAACGTTTATAGAAAAGCTCGAACGGTTGATCTCGAAGAGCCCATTTATGGGCGAACGATAGTCGGTTGCGCTCCTAAAGGAGCAACTACATCTCAATTGTGCCTACCCTTCTATAGACATTTCACCGCTACGCGGTTTTTCCGACCGACTCCTAACGCAAGTGGTACTGACTCATGGCCCAAAGCGTTGTCGATATTCGACAGAAGTAATGAACGCCTTGACCATTTCGGCCGCATTGTAATTACCGTTGAATTGATTCAGCTTCGTGAGCCAGAAATCGTAGCCGGTATAATCATTGTCTTGTGGGTCGTTTGGATTGCGGCGCAGGTAACCGAAGTACTGCATCAGCACAAACGCGCGGTTGAATTCCTGGGTGTTCAGAATCGCGTTCTCGGCTACGTCGCGTAACGCGCGCGCCCTTGCGGCCACGTCCGTCGTGTTGGTCGCGGAACCAAACTCAGCGATGGCTGCATTGCGATCGGCCGTTGATGGAGTGACTCCGGCGTTCGTGAACAACTGATTCACAAATTGCGTCGGCGACAACGTCGTCGGCAACGCGGTACTGAATCGCGCGCGCTGGACAAACTGGTTCGCGAAGGCCTGCTTATTGAATTCCAAGACCGCCTCCCAACCCGTCTGGTTCACAACTACTCCCTGGCCAATCTGCTGCGTGTCAGGAAGAAATTCGTTGAACCGCACTATGGGCACCGCAAGCGTATGAAGGCCATTAAAACTCGAAGCGCCGGTCGCGTCGCCATAGGCGGTCTTGTACATGCGCTCGATCAGATAACCGGTTTGCTGGAATTCAACCGACAGAAAATAAGCGGCAGAGACATTTATCCGCTTCGCTTGAATGCACGCTTGGTTCGTTCCGCAGGAGGTTATTTCATTCGTCCAGAAAGCTAGACCACTCGGGTCCGCATCGCGATTGAGGAAGTCGTGATAGTGCTGTCTTACGAAGTTCTGCGGGTCGTCTATGATGTTCGTGGCCGGCTCGATCGGGTTGTCGTTGATGTAGACGGTGACCGTTGGGGGCGCGCTAAGGTTGACGCCCGTGGGATTACTAAGGGTGACATTGAACGTCTCAGTCCCTTCGACGAACGAGTCATCGTTGATGAGCACGACGAAGCTTTTCGACGTCTCGCCCGGCGCAAAGCGCAAGGTGCCCCTGGCAGTGATGTAATCGCTGCGCTCAGTGGCGGTCCCGTCTGAAGTGGCATAGTCGACTGTCGCCGCCCCAGAGGCATCGCCGAGACGGTTTACGGTGATTGTAACTGACGTACTGGCTTCGGTGACGACGTAGCTTGATTGGTTGAACTGCAGCGTCTTCGGTCCCAAACCGGACGAAATATCGGCCTTGACGATCACTCCGGGAGCGTTGGCAGTGCCGAAGTAGGCCAAACCTTGGGCTGGATCGATCACCGCTGAGGTAAGAAACGTATCCTCATTAAGAGTCAGAGCATCTACGCGCGTGAAGTCTGACAGCCGCAGCTTCACTACCTTGCCGGGACTCGTGAGGGTGGTAAAGTAGGCAAAACCTCCGGCCGGATCAATCACTGATGCCCAGAGAAGGTCTTCGCCGGTATTGAACGTTACAGCGCCCACCCGGGTGAGATCTGAGAGCCGCACCTTGATCACCACGCTGGGACTATTTTGACTGCCGAAGTAAGCGAAGCCGGCTGCCGGATCGATCACGGCAGTGAAGAGGTAGTTCTCCCCTGCATTTAGAGTCAAAGCACTGACGCGAGTAAAGTCGGATAGCCGGACCTTTACCACTCGGTCATTGTTGCTGATGAGGCCTGCGCCGAAGTAAGCGAAACCTCCCGCCGGATCGATCACAGCCGAAGTAACTACACCGTCATTTTGATCGAGAGCCAGAGCACCCACTCGCGTGAAGTCTGACAGTCGTATTTTTACGACGGTGGCGGGCAGCACGAAAAAGTTACAGAAGTAGGCGAAGCCCGCTGCCGGATCGATCACGGCCGCGCCGAGTTCGTCCTCGCCTGGATTCAGAGTTAGGTAGGCAAAGCCTCCTGCCGGATCGATAACCGCTGAGTAAAGGTCGTCTTCCCCTGAATTAAGTGTTAAAGCGCCGACGCGGGTGAAGTCTGACAGGCGCACCTTTATGATTATGCCGGGCTCTGTGTAAGCGCCGAAGTAAGCAAAGCCTCCCGCCGTATCGATCACTGCCGAATAGAGCGCATCCTCGCCTGAAGCCAGCCTAAGCACGCCGGTGCGCGTAAAGTCTGACAGTCGCACTTTGACCACTCTGCCGGGACTAGTGTCGGTGCCGAAGTAGGCAAAGCCTCCGGCAGGATCAATCACTGCTGCGAAGACAAAGTTATCCCCCGGATTTAGATTCAGAGTGGCGACGCGGGTGAAGTCCGAAAGTCTCACCTTGATCACGAGGCTTGGAAAGCCGTAGCTGGCGAAATAGGCAAAACCTCCGGACGTGTCGATCACTGCCGAGCGAAACGAGCCCTCCCCCGAGTTCAGAATCAGAGCGCCGACGCGAGTGAAGTCCGACAGCCGCACTTTGACCACGATTCCCGGACTAGTTGTGGTGCCGAAGTAAGCAAATCCTCCCGCCGTATCGATCACTCCCGCACCCCTGAGAAAGTTCTCCCCTGTGTTCAGCGTCAGACCACCGACGCGAGTAAAGTCTGACAAGCGTACCTTGACCACGTTCCCGGGCGTTGTGTTGGTGCCAACGTAGGCAAATCCTCCGACGGAGTCGATGATTAATGTCCTGGCGAAGTTCTCTCCTGAATTTAGAGTCAGACCATCGACGCGGGTGAAATTTGAAAGCCGCACCTTAACCACTCTGGCTGGCGTTGTGATGGTCCCGAAGTAAGCAAAGCCTCCGACCGGATCGATGGCCGCTGAGCCGAGGAAGTCCTCACCCGGATCAAGAACCAGAGCACCGACGCGCGTGAAGTCTGAGAGCCGTACCTTAACCACGGTGCCGGGGTTGGTGGCTGCGCCGAAATAAGCAAAGCCTCCGGCCGTGTCGATCGCTGCCGCCTCGAGATAAGAGTCACCGCGATTCAAAGTTAGAGAGCCGAGTTTGGCAAAACTCTCGGGAGTCTCTGGCGTCTTAGCATCTTGACCTTGCGAGCTTTCGGGCTCGGGCGGCATGTCGTCTCGGGCAAGGTGGCGGATGGAGTGTAACTGTGTGGCTGGACGAGCTGCCGTCAAGTCCACATTCGCTTGTCCCGTGTACTCAACGCTATTGGGTTTATGAGTGGTTACATCCAACAATCCGCTGCCCTTGAGGGGCTCGCCGTTGCCGCTCAACTCAAGTTTGCCGTTGGCGGACATTCGCACGATGCCAGGAGAGTCGATAAGTAATGATTCCGCGTTCATCAAACTCGGCGTAGTTAGCATGCCTCCGCTCACGGTCGCTTCGCCACTGATCGTCAATTTTGTTGAGCCACCGTTGAATATGCCGCCACTTTGACTGTAGTGGCTGGCACTCAAGCTGTAGCTGCCTTGTTCGAAACTGCCACTAGCGATTACGACTTCGCCCGCAACTCTCAGGTCGCGCTTCAGTGTGATCGTGCCGCGATAGCCCGGCTCCAACTCCAGTCCGGCGATCATTCCGATCGAGTCTACATCGACATCTGATTTTGATTGGGCAGCGAACCGCGCTACATCAGACGCGC
>QHXE01000844.1 GCA_003222835.1 Acidobacteriota bacterium
GCACGACCTGCAAAACCCCGCTGGGCGCGGAAGCAGCCGCCAGATCGATGGGACGCAAGAATCCAGTTAACTGAACTGCGCCGGTTGGAGCGCGCTGGGCGCCGGGCGTGCCATTGAAGACCAGCAACGGCCGCGCGTTGCGAGGCAAATCGCTGTGCAATTCCGTCCGCCGAAAATCCCCGCCGAACGTGTAACTGTGATTGCCGGTGCGAAGGCTCAGATTGTCAGCCAACTGATAAGTATTGTTGACCCGCTGCTGAGGGAAGTTGAAGACGTCGACACCTACCGGACTAAAGCCGGCAATTTCTATTTGACCCACTGGGCCCAGGATGTCTTCAGTTCCGAATTTGAAAAAGCTGTCGTAGAGCACCGCGTTTGAGCTGGGAATCGTGTCGTTGGCGAACAACGGCGCGTTCAGCAGAAACCTGCGCTCGTTGGGACGAAGCGAGTTTGCCAGGCGGCTCGGGATGAGAAACTGGCGATCACGATTCTCTTCGAAAACCAAACGCGTGCGTCCATAAGAAGCGCGCACTTGATTGAAGATGCTCTCGCTGCCCGGCCCAGGAAGTTCGCTGTTCAGGAAATTGGAAAAATTCTGCGTCCGAATGTTCGGCCGTATGGTCGAGAAGATGGCGCCTCCAACCACCGGAATGTCGCGCCAGTCCTGAGTAAAATTGTATCGAGACGCGATCGATTGCCGCCGTTTGCCGATGCGAAAGTTGCCATCTACTTTGCCAGAGACATTTTTGCTTTCGCCCCCCGCGGGCAACGATTTCGTCAGCGTGTTGTTTCCATAGATTCCGTTTGGATTATTGGGAAAAGGGTAAAGACTAAAAACCGCGTCGCCGCTTACTGTGGTAGGAAACGCTACAATTGAATTGCCGCTAAACGGATCGCGAGAAAGGCCGGTGGCGCCGGTGCCGAATATTCCGCGCTCCTCGACGGTGGGAACGGCGAAGCTGGCCTCTTTGGCCGCGTTTGTGACCTGGCCTTCCGCGGAAATGAAATAGAACATGCTGCGACTGTTTTCCGGTTCAGATGGAACCAGTGGCCCGCCGATTACGAGTCCGCCTTGCGTGAACGTGAATGAATCTTCGCCGCCGCTTTCATTGGTTACCGTTAGCGGCTTGCCATTTCGCAAAACGGGTTTCCCGCCCGCGCGCAATGCCGTCGTTGCGTTGCCGAAAGCGGTGTCGAAAAAATTTCTCGCGTTTAGCTGACTCGAATTGAATGTCCCGTACAGAGTCGCATGTGTTTCATTTCCACCGGACTTGGAAACGGCATTCACCTGTCCTCCGATGTTGCGGCCAAACTGGGCCGGCGCAAGCAGTGTGATTATCTGATATTCCTGCACGGACTCGATCGGCTGTGGCACCAACGCAACGAAACCCTGGCGGCGCACGCCTATGTCTTCATCGTTATTGTCAGAACCATCCACCGTGAAATTGTTGCCACGCGAGCGCAGCCCGTTGACGGCAAATTGTCCGGCGGAACCCACGCCCGGACCAACACCCGGGCCCGCCACGCTGCCAAGCGTTTGCGGCGGCGGTGCTACTCCCGGAAGCAATAAAGCCAATTCATCGAAGGTACGTGCGATGGTGCTGGCGCCGAGCGGCAAGGTTGATACTTCTTCTTCCGTGAACGAGCCACTGCGTCGCGCGTCGGTGGTAATGATGCCGGCGCGAATGTCGGTGTCCGCCGCTGCGGGCGCAGGCGTGGGCGAAACTGTCGGTGTCGGCGCGGCGCTCACGGGATCGAGCGTCACGGGTACAGGAACAACTTCTCCCGCATAGGTGATCTTCAAACGCTGGATCACTTCGCGTGTCTCGTATCCCTGATTCGAAACGCGAATGCGATAAATACCGGGAATCAACAGCCCTTGATAAAACCGTCCGCGGTAATCGGCGCGCAGGCTAATCGCGACGCCAGTCTGTTGATTGATGATCTCGACCAGCGCGCCTTTGAGCACGACCCCCGTTTGACTGTCGCTGATT
>QHXE01000884.1 GCA_003222835.1 Acidobacteriota bacterium
TGGATGCCGGCGGACATCGGGCGCGGTGCGGCGGGCTTTACCAATATCGTGACCCGATCCGGGAAAAACGGTTTTCACGGATCATTCTTCGAGTTCTTAAGGAACTCCGCTCTCGATGCGCGGAATTATTTCGATCACCCATCGATTGCGGAGCCTGGCAGAATTCCTCCATTCCGTAGAAATGAGTTCGGATTTACGAATGGCGGGCCGGTCGTGTTGCCGCATCTGTATGACGGCCGAGACCGCACGTTCTATTTTGTGCAGTATCAGGGATTCAGGCAGGTGCTGGGAACGACCCAGGTTTTGGCTGTGCCAACCGCAGCCGAGCGAGCGGGTCAGGACATCGTGAAGTACCCGGACGGCAGCACGGACACGCTGCAGGTACCGGTGAACCCGGCAATTGCTGCGGTGCTGGCCCGCTATCCACTCCCCAACCACCCAACCGGCGCGTATGGTGCGCGAACCTATGCTGCGCCTTCAAACGTGAACACGGACACGGATCAGTTTTCTATCCGCATCGATCAGAAAGTTGCAGCAAAAGGACAATTGTTTGGTCGATTCAATTACGACAATCTGACGGGACCGACAACAAATCCGGATCAAACGCTGCTCGATCCGAGCTTTGGCGTGCAGTACGTGGATCGGCAGCGGAACGGGGTCATCACTTACACGCGCACCGCGTCACCGCGCTTTCTCTGGTCGACATCGTTGAGTTTTACGCGGACGACGCCTTCGTTTGTGACCCCGAACCACACCGATCCGGCCCTCAAGTTCAACGATGGTCTGTATGAGGCGTACAACAGCGCGGCGGGCTCGGTGATATCAGCGTTCGGGAATTTGTTCCAGGGACAACTGAATTTTGCCTGGACGAGCCCGCGGCACGCGCTGAAGTGGGGTACAGAAGCACGACTCAATCGCGACACGACATACTTTGGCACCAGCCCGAACGGGGAATACGATTTTGGTGGCGGAACGGTTTATTCGCCCGTTTTCATCCCTTCTGCGAGTGGACGGCACGACGTTCAGCCTGGCCAGCCTTTGCCGGACACTTTGAGCAGTCTGTTGCTAGGTTTTCCGTACGCATACA
The DNA here is from genome assembly GCA_003222835.1 of Acidobacteriota bacterium. The sequence continues at coordinate 1,088 of QHXE01000884.1, forward strand.
CGATCGGGGTGGCGCCGCCCTACGCATCGGATGGCGCGCACATTGGGCCGGCGGCAATCAACCGGAATGATGTGAACGCCTACGTCGAGGACACATGGAAAATCAATCCGCACTGGACGCTCAATTATGGGCTGCGATATGAGCTCTACACGCCGATTTCGGAGCGGGCGCACCGAACGTCGAGCTTTCTGAATTCGTTCCCAACCGCGGGCGTTGGGCAGGAATACTTGATCAATCCGCAGCCTACTTATCAAACCGATTGGAACGGTTGGGGGCCGCGTGTTCAGGTGGACTGGAACGCGCCCCACGCGGTGCATGTCCACATGGGCGGGGCGATCACAGTGATTCCGCCGAACATCTGGCAAGACAACCTTCTGACAGGGTCAACGCCGTACGTTGTTTATCCACGTGTCAACGCGGCTCAAAACGGGGAGATTTCCTACGGATTCCAAATCACACCGGACGAGTTGCCACAGGTCTACAACACAGCGGGCGTGAACGTGTTGGCCAGCGGCGATCCGAAAAAAGTGCCGGCGAACACGGTGATGGACGTAAATCGATACCAGCAAGATTTGGCAGCGCTG
>QHXE01000885.1 GCA_003222835.1 Acidobacteriota bacterium
TTCCCGATCTTACGAGCAGCTTCGCGCAGGGCCACGATCTCCGCGTGCGCAGTGGGATCGCAATCGGTGCGCGTGCGATTGCCTGCGACTGCCAGCAACTCGTCAGCGACAACCACGCATGTTCCGATAGGCACCTCGTCGCGGTCTCGCGCTTCATAAGCCGCGCGCAGCGCCTCGCGCATCCAATGCTCGTGCTTCTCGTCTGGCGCGCTTTGCAGAGCCGAAAACATTGCTTCAAATAACAGAACTCAAACTATAGGTGCGCGAAATATGAGTGTCAATGTCCGATAAGCTTTAGCTTGTCGGATCAGCATTTCATGCTATTATCTCAAGCTGGAAGCAAAGGCTTATCGAATAGAACGATCGGCTAAAGCTTCTCGGATTTACGGCTTCGCGGCCACCCCACGCCCGATATTTTGCGGCCTCGTCATGGCAACCACCACTGAAACAACCCAGCTAACCGCTGGCCAAATTCGCGCCGACAGCATTCATGACTCTCAAATCGCTCCTCGTGTGCCGAAGCGCAGTGGCGGAATGGCAACGGGGGATCGATCAGTCGCCAGTCTGTCGGGTGAACGCGCCGCTGGACGCCTCCGCCTGATTTAATGCGCAAACCTTCGCCGGCAGAGTTCAGTACCGCGATGGCCCACTTCTATCGTGGAGAGGTGCAGCGATCGAACACCTGGCGGACGCGGCTCGACAACACGACATATTGGGCGGTACTCACCGTCGGCGGAGCGTTATCGTTCGCCTTCAGCTCGCCGAACAACCCCCATTTTCTGATCCCCATCATCTCGATTCTAGTATCGATCTTTTTGGTGATGGAAGCGCGACGTTATCGCTATTACGAAATCTGGGCCAGCCGCGTGCGCGTGATGGAAACCGGTTACCTTGCGCAGATGCTGGCGCCGGACAGCGTACCGCGCGATCAGGAGTGGGCTTCGCATCTCGCCTCAGATTTGTTAACTCCACACTTTACAATCAGCGTGTGGGAAGCTGTCGGGCGGCGTTTGCGACGCAATTATATATGGTTGTTTGCGCTGCTGGCGCTGAGCTGGAACCTCAAGGTTTATCTGCATCCGGCGCCGGCGACGAATTTCGACGAATTCCTGGTGCGCGCCACCGTAGGTGTGGTGCCCGGCTGGATAGTTTTTATCGTGGGATTCGTTTTCAACGCGACGCTGTTCATCTTCGCCGTCAGTACCATTAGGTTGCGCGAAGCTACTGGAGAGGTGCTGCCGCGTCACGAATTCTCGCTGCATCCGCTTCAGCGCGTGAGCAGTTGGACGCGCGCGGCGTCGTCAGGCACGCGCGCGACAGTGCGACGCGCCCGGCGCGCACGCCAACGGATGCGCGGCGCCGAGGTCCGCAAGATTGAGATCACGCAAACGCCTGAGCGCAGGATTCATGTTTCGGAAACAGCGAACCAAAAGACAGGACTCAGAAGTCAGAAGTCGGAGGTCAGAGCACCCGCAGATTATGCCGATTCCGCAGATTGAAATGAAGAGTTTCTTGTCTGCGTAATCGCCGTAATCTGTGGATTGTTCTGACTTCTGTTTTCTCGCTGATTCATGCTCGAACTTGACGGCCAAAGACTCTCGCTCGCGCAAGTTGCCGCGGTTGCGCGCGGCGAAGAACGCCTGGCGCTGGCAACTGCTGCGCGCGCGCGTGTCGAACAATCGCGCAGAGTCGTTGAGAAAATCGTCGCCGAGGGACGCACCGTCTATGGTGTCAACACCGGTTTCGGCAAACTCTCAGACGTCCATATAGAAC
>QHXE01000886.1 GCA_003222835.1 Acidobacteriota bacterium
ATCGCTCGACTGGCCGACGTTGCCGGCGCCATGACGCTCGAAGCCTTGCGCGGGACGCCGGCCGCATTCGATGAGCGTATTCATGCTGCGCGGCCTCACCGAGGCCAGATGGAAGTTGCCGCGCATCTGCGCGAGCTTCTGCGCGACAGTGAGATTCGCCAGTCGCATCTGCAAGACGATCCGCGCGTGCAGGATGCTTACAGTTTGC
>QHXE01000887.1 GCA_003222835.1 Acidobacteriota bacterium
CTACCAACTCGTCACCTGCGATAAATTCCAGTGCCTCTTCCAGCGATAGATCTTTCACCGGCACGAGGCGCATGGCTTCATCCGCACTCGCGGCGCGCATGTTGGTCAGCTTCTTTTCCTTGATCGCATTTACATCCAGATCGACGGCGCGCGCGTTTTCGCCAATGATCATGCCTTCATAAACTTTGGTGTTCGGCCGAATGAAGAGCGAGCCGCGTTCCTGCAAATTGAAAAGCGCGTAGGTCGTCGATTCACCCATGCGATCTGCGACCAGCGAGCCGGTGCCACGGCCTTTCATTTCGCCCATCCATTTATCGAAGCGCAGGAAGATCGTATTGAGCAAACCCGTACCCTTGGTTTCCGTCAGGAACTCGCCGCGAAAACCAATCAACCCGCGCGACGGCGTTTCAAATTCGAGCCGCACACGGCCGGTGCCGTGATTTACCATCTTGGTCATTTGTCCTTTGCGCCGGCCCATCGCTTCCGTCACCACGCCGATGAATTCCTCGGGACAATCAACCACGACTTGTTCGATCGGCTCCTGAAGTTCGCCGTTGATTCTGCGGGTAATGACTTCGGGTTTTGAGACCTGTACTTCATAACCTTCACGCCGCATCATCTCGATCAGAATTGCCAGCTGAAGTTCGCCGCGTCCCGACACCTTGAATTGATCGGGCGAAGCGGTTTCTTCGACGCGGATCGCAACGTTGCCGAGGACTTCTCGATCGAGACGTTCTTTGATTTGACGGGAAGTTACGAATTGACCCTCAGTGCCCGCAAACGGAGAGTTGTTAACGCTGAAGATCATCGCGATCGTCGGTTCGTCAACGGCGATTACCGGCAACGGCTTCGGATTGTCCGGTGTGGTAATCGTCTCGCCGATGTTGATGTCCTCGACACCCGCGAGCGCGACGATCTCGCCCACGCCTGCGCTTTCAGCCAACTCGCGTTTTAAGCCTTCAAACACATACAACTCTTTCACTCTTGTTTTCTTAACGGCGCCCTCGTGCCCGGCAATCACGATCTCCTGATTCCTGGAAATCTCACCGGAGAAGATTCGCCCAATCGCCAGACGCCCGACGTATTCGTTGTAATCCACGTTCGCCACTAGTAATTGCAGCGAGTCGTCGCGCAGCGCATGTGGCGCGGGAATAGTCTCGATGATTTGATCGAACAGCGGTTTCAAGTTCGTCGATGAATCATCGAGTTTCTTTTTGGCCACACCTTCGCGCGAGATGGAATATAGAATGGGAAAGTCAATCTGCTCGTCGGTGGCATCCAGATCCATGAAGAGCTCGTAAATCTCATTGACGACTTCTTCCGGACGCGAGTCGTGCCGATCGATCTTGTTGACGACGGCGATGGCCGGCAGCCCCGCCTCGAGAGCTTTGCGTAGCACAAAGCGCGTCTGCGGCAAACAACCTTCAGCGGCGTCGACCAAAAGCATGACGCCGTCCACCATTTTCAAAACACGTTCCACTTCGCCGCCAAAGTCGGCGTGTCCCGGCGTGTCCACGATGTTGATTTTGTAATCGCCGTAACGCACCGAAGTGTTCTTGGCCATGATCGTAATGCCGCGTTCGCGCTCGAGGTCCATCGAGTCCATTACGCGTTCGACGATCTGTTCGTTCTCACGATAGGTGCCCGCCTGTTTGAGCATGGCATCCACCAGCGTGGTCTTGCCGTGATCGACGTGGGCGATAATTGCGATGTTGCGAATCTTGCTGGTTTCCATGCCTACTACTACCTTGTCGAGAAAATGCCCTTAAAGGCAAACGATAAGCATAGAGAGACGCGCGGGAAAGCACAACTTTGCGAAGGAGGGCCACAGTTTCCTGATTTGAAAATCTTCTCTTCTCCGTGCTCTCCGGGTCTCTGTGGTGAGGGCTTTTGTGAGCATGAAT
>QHXE01000888.1 GCA_003222835.1 Acidobacteriota bacterium
CAGACACGATTCGAACACGAGAACGATCTATGTCATTGCGGGAGCTGATTGATCGAAGCGGTGCCGGGCCACCAGGCAGCCAAGGAATGCCTAGCCTCCATGAACAGCCCTTCTAAAGTCCCTAGGATCGCTTTCGTTGGCGACCACCTGCCGCGCAAGTGCGGCATAGCTACGTTCACGGCCGACCTGCTTGCCGCCGTCCAAAGCGCACACCCCCAGAGCCAGTGCCTCGCCGTGTCGGTTAACGAAATTCCAGGTGGGTACGAGTACCCGGAGGTGGTTCGCTTCGAAATTGAGGAGCAGGACTTATCGTCCTATCTTCGTGCCGCGGACTTCCTCAACATCAGTAACGTGGACATCGTCTGTCTGCAACACGAGTTCGGCATTTTCGGCGGGCCGGCCGGTGGTCACATCCTGGCACTCTTGCGCGAATTGAGAATGCCTGTCGTCACGACGCTTCATACCGTGCTCCGGGAGCCAAGAGCCGACCAGCGGCGCGTAATGGACGGGTTAATCTCACTCTCTACCCGGCTCGTCGTCATGGCCGAGCGCGGACGGCAGATGCTGCAGGATATTTACCAGGCACCGCCGGCTAAGACCGATCTCATCGCGCACGGCATTCCAGATGTAGGCTTCGTCGATCCGACTTATTTCAAGGATCAGTTCGGGGTGGAGGGAAGGGTGGTGCTGCTTACCTTCGGCCTGCTTTCACCGAATAAGGGCATCGAATATGTACTCAATGCCCTGCCGCAAATTCTGGCCCAGTCCCCCGAGGTTGTATATATCGTCCTCGGCGCCACCCATCCTAACGAGCTACGAGAGCACGGGGAAGCTTACCGGCTCAGCCTCGAGATTCTTGCTAAGAAGAACAGAATTGATAAGAACGTCATCTTCTACAACCAGTTTGTGGATCTTGAGAATCTCAAGGAGTTCATCGGCGCAGCGGACCTTTACATCACGCCTTACCTGAACGAAGCGCAGATCACGTCGGGAACGCTAGCCTACACATTCGGTGCAGGCAAAGCGGTGGTGTCCACTCCGTACTGGCACGCAGCGGAATTGCTGGCGGAAGGCCGCGGTGTGCTGGTGCCATTCCGCGATGCACCGGCCATAGCACGTGAGGTGATTGGTTTGCTGCGTGACGACACCCGCCGACATGCCATTCGCAAGAACGCCTACAAGATTGGCCGCGAGATGGTTTGGAGCAACGTGGCCCAGATGTATATGCGTTCCTTCGAGTGTTCCAGGCTGGAAGGGGCCGCTCGGACGCGAAAATTTCTTGCCACCAAGACCCTCGACCAAAAACCGCGAGAACTGCCGCCGATGAAGCTGAGTCACCTTTCGCGGATGACCGATTCCACTGGAGTCTTCCAACACGCTGTTCTCAGCGTTCCCAATTTTTCAGAAGGCTATTGCACCGATGATAATGCCCGTGCGTTCATCCTGGCAGTGCTGCTCGGTGAGTTGGGCGAGGATCCGGAGTCGGTGCAGACACTGGCCACCACCGCCGGGGCGTTCCTTCATCACGCTTTCGATCTCGAAGGGAAACGCTTCCACAACCACCTGAGTTTTGAGCGGCACTGGTTGGACGAGCCCGGTTCGGAGGACTGTCACGGGAGGGCGCTCTGGGCGCTGGGCACAGGCGTGGGGCGTTCGTCCTTTCGGAGCTTCCAGATAATGGCGGGACAGCTCTTCGCGCTGGCTTTGCCTGCGCTGACAGGGTTCACCTCGCCTCGGGCTTGGGCGTTCGGCTTGATCGGCATCCATGAATATCTGCGCCGGTTAAGCGGATCTATTTGAAGCGAGCGCGCATCCGGACTGGCAATGGTTTGAAGAGGAACTATCGTACGACAATCCGAAACTCGCGCACGCCTTGATTGTGAGCGGACAGGCAACCGGACAGCGGGCGGTGCTCCAGCGGGGCCTCGATGCCCTCGGGTGGCTGACAAAGTTGCAGATGTCCGAGAAAGGTCATTTTCGACCCATTGGCAGTAATGGGTTCTATCGCCGCGGCGGCACGCGCGCCAATTTCGACCAGCAGCCTGTTGAGGCGCAAGCAACCGTCTCGGCCTGTCTGGAGGCCTAGCGCGCTACCTCCGATGTCTGGTGGTATGAACACGCGCAAAGTGCCTTTGACTGGTTCATCGGCTGGAACGATCTTGGACTCGAACTCTACTCTCCTGAGACAGGCGGCTGCCACGATGGGTTGCACGTAGATCGGGTCAACGGAAACCAGGGAGCGGAATCAACCCTGGCCTTCCTACTTTCATTGGCGGAGATGCAATTGGCACAAAACATACGGACGAGTTTTAGAGAACCGATCGCCATCACGGAGTAGCCGGGAACCCCCATGTCCATGCACCTCAAACGTACAGCCACAATCCTCAAGCCCGACCAGTCCCGTGTTCTCCTCCGGCCCTTCAGTCCAGGTGGTCCCGAGCGGGTGGCCCGGATTATCGGCAGGATTATGGCGCTCCCAGAAGATCGGGTCAGCCGGCTGCTGGACGAAGTTTCCGCTGAGTTTTCTCAGCGCCACCAGCAAATCCGCAATCTCTTCCTGCAGCGCTTCGAAGAGGTCCGTGAGTCTTTGGCGACGGTCGAGGGTCTATCCGAACAAAGACGACTCCTGATCGGCTCCTATTTTCTGGTCGAATACTCTCTAGAATCCGCTGCCCTGTTCAATCCTTCCATCGTACCGCATCCTGACCAAACTGGTCTGCCGTCGGGCGCGCTGCGGTTTGTTCTCAGCTTGCGCGCCACCGGGGAAGGACACATTTCTTCCATCACGTTCCGGACCGGTATTATCCATCCCGATCAGCGGATCGAGGTGTTACCCGCCACAGATTTTCTTACCGAGCCGCGTCAGATCCGAAACCCCCAGTACGAGAAATTACTGTTCGGGCGAAAACTCTGTGAACTGGGATTGAGCGGCGAATTAACGCGCCGGATCATGAACAAACTCGGGGAGTCGTTTGCACTGGAAGATCTTCGCGCCGGGCTCCAAAGAGCAGCAGTTGTCTGAGCGGATACTGTTCCCGGCCACACCTTCGCAACGCAACGGCATCGAGGACGCCCGCTTCGTTCGCTTTCGGAACGACGATGGTACCCACATCTACTACGCGACGTTCACCGCCTTCGATGGCAGGGTCGTCGTGCCGGAACTGGTGGAAACTTCTGATTTCCTGAACTTTCAATTCATTACCCTGAATGGACCGGCCGCGGAAAACAAAGGTATGGCGCTCTTCCCACGGAAGATCGGCGGCCGCTATGCCATGCTTGCCCGCCAGGACAACGAGAACATCTACCTGATGTTTTCCGACAACGTCCACTTCTGGAATGAACGCAGCGTGCTCCTCAAACCAGCCTTTCCCTGGGAACTGGTCCAGATCGGGAATTGCGGATCTCCGATGGAGACCGATGCCGGGTGGCTAGTCCTCAGCCACGGTGTTGGCCCTATGCGACAGTACTGCATCGGTGCATTCCTCCTCGATCGCGACGACCCGGCCAGAGTGATCGGACGGCTCCGCGAACCCTTGCTCAAGCCGAACCAGAACGAGCGTGAAGGGTACGTCCCCAACGTCGTTTATACCTGTGGTGCTCTAGTCCACAACGGCGAACTAATCGTTCCTTATGGCTTGGCCGATCACGCCACCGGTTTCGCAACCGTTGCGTTGGCCGAGGTGCTGAGTGCCATGGAACAGGAAACCCCATCACCAGCATGATCGTCCACAAAAAAAGAGTGGCGGTCCTGTCTCCGGTAGCTTGGCGAACACCTCCCCGGCAATACGGCGCGTGGGAGACGGTTGCCAGCAACATTACCGAAGGACTGGTGTCCCGTGGGTGGGATGTGACGTTGTTTGCCACTCGCGACTCCGTGACCCGAGCCCACCTCCATGCTGTGGTAGATCGGGGGTATGAAGAGGATCCCGCCATTGATCCGAAAATTTGACCTCATCCACAGCCACTACGACTTCATGGCGCTGTCCTATACCCGTCTGGTGAAGACGCCAGTCCTCACGACCATCCACGGATTCTCGTCTCCCAAAATCATGCCCATGTATGAGAAGTATCGTGACCGATATTTTGTCTCCATCAGCAACTCCGATCGCGCACCGGGTCTGAATTATCTGGCCACGGTGTATAACGGAATTGACCTGTCCTTGTACCCGATCCAGGAACTTGGCGGAGATCACTTGGTCTTCCTCGGCCGGATTCACCCGGACAAGGGTGTCCATCTGGCGATCGAGGCGGCTCGCCTGAGCGGGTTGCCGCTGCTCATCGCGGGTATTATCCAGGATCGGACCTACTTCCGCGAGCAGGTGGAGCCCCACCTCGCTCAGACGATCAGATACATCGGGCCAGTGGACGTGCCCGGTAAGAACGAGTTGTTTGCGAATGCCCGAGCGCTGCTGCACCTGAACACCATCCCGGAACGATTCGGCCTGGTCCTGGTGGAAGCCAATGCCGCCGGCGTGCCCGTAATCGCTATGGACCTCGGCTCGTGCCGTGAAGTGATCAAAGACGGGCAGACGGGTTTCCTGGTCAACAACGTTGACGAGGCGGCGAGGGCCATGAAACGCCTGGGTGACATCGACCGCATCGCATGCCGCCAACGGGTCCAGGAATGCTTCTCGATCGAAACCATGGTGGAGGCGTACGAACGGGTTTACAGCGCGGTTTTTGATCTGGAAGCGGCGAGATCATCATGAAGCTGGACATTGTCAGACGCTACGCTCACAACCCCATCCTCACCAAAGCCGCGATCCCTTACCCGGTAGAAACGGTCCACAACGCGGCGGTGGTGAAGCATGAGAACGAGTACATCATGCTGTTCCGTTCCCATCTGCGGACGGGAAGGTCCATCATTGGGTTGGCGCGCAGCTCTGACGGATTCCACTTCACCGCTCATCCGGAGCCCTTTCTGACTCCTGACAGGGACAGTCCCTTTGCGGCCTACGAAGAGTTCGGCGTCGAGGATCCACGGGTGACACACATGGACGGGGAGTACCTGATCACATATAGCGCCTACTCGCGAAATGGCGTCCGGATCGCCCTCGCAAAGACGAAGGATTTCTGTCAGGTGGAAAGGATCTCCCTCATCACCGAGGCGGACTACCGGAATGTTGTCATCTTTCCACAAAAGTTCGACGGACTTTATGCACGTCTGGACCGTCCTCACTCAGAAATCGCCCCCTGGTCAATCTGGATTTCCTATTCTCCAGATCTACGTTTTTGGGGACAATCACAGCTCATCATGCGGCCCGAACCCTATCACTGGGACGAAATGAAGATCGGTCCGGGCGCGCCCCCAATCAAAACCGACCAGGGATGGCTTTCCATCTACCACGGCGTTTTCCGGACGATGGACGGATCGGTCTACCGCTTGGGGGCCGCCCTTCATGATCTCCTGAACCCGGCAAAGATCATCGGCGTGGGCGACTCGTGGATCTTGCAGCCGGAAGATCCCTGGGAAATCACGGGCTATGTTCACAACGTCGTGTTCACTTGCGGAGCGGTTGCGGAGTCCGATGGAACCGTGAAGATCTATTGGGGCGGCGCAGATACGGTCATGTGTGTGGGCGAAGCCAATATCTCCGATCTAGTCGCATTATGCCAGGATCACAGTAGACCGGCAAAATGAGTTTGGCACGACTCTTGTGCTGCCAGGTCTGCTGGCGGAAAACAGAGATGGCAATGGGTCTCTCCCACGCTTTCGAAACCTGCGATCGGTAATGGTCTCTTCGAGACCGTCCAGCCTATAGGGACAAGGGGGAGCATATATCCATCATGGCCCGGAGTCGCGCTTGATCTAGTCTCCTGGTTCACCGTTGAGGCAAAGACTCATTTGTTCGCGTCGATGAGCATTCCCTTTCGCGTCGAAGTCACGCCCCATTCACCGCCATACGATTACGGCGACTGCCGTTGCCGCGACGTTGTCAAGTTGTCGCGTTATCTGCATGCCGCGGCCCGTCTTCGATTTCGGCACGCCAACAGGTTTGCCGCTTATCTCTTTCTCCGCTCTGAGCCAATCCTCGACATCCTTATCCGTTTTCCCCGCCGCGCTGAATATAAGTCTCATACGCTCGGCGAGCGATTTCATCTTTCAACACCTCTCTAGGTTCCACCATTAGCAACCTCCTTAAGTTGGCGTCTGCGGCGGCCCCCTCGCACATCTTAATCAGCTTACTGGCCATTTCTAAAGACATTGATCTTGAACGCTTCTGCGTTTACATTCCTCACGCTTCGCCATGCGCATGGTTAAGCCCCGTTGACAATGACTATATCCGGTTGCGAACGGCGGAGTTATTTCTATGTTCTCTCCATGAAAAATCAACGGGGCGAAAGGGTTGAAAAGTACTGCAATGGGTGCGAATGCGACCGCCCAAAAGTACTTCCTGCTGAGGGCTGTCTGCGCTACGAGCAGAAGCGCTGCAGAAAAGACGGCGAGTGCAAGCAACTCCATATAACCTCCGTCTCCGACTGACGATAGCTGGCTTTTTGCGGCGAACCACCAGATAAACATCAGGAAGAATGCAGCTATAGAAACCAATTTCACGGCTTTGGCATACATCAGAGACCTCCTGAAGTCCTTGAGCTTTCCAAGGGGCGAGGTCCGAATCACTCGCACCAGCTTGATAGACAAACACTTCCTCATTTCATACGTTGTCAGTTTGCCCTGTTACCTGCCTGCTGCGGCCGTTCTCGATTTTGTCGGCACGTCAGCAGGTTTGCCACTTATCTCCTTTTCCGCTCTAAGTCGATCCTCTTACATCCTTTCCGTTTTCCCCGCCGCGCTGAACATAAATCTCATAAGCTCGG
>QHXE01000387.1 GCA_003222835.1 Acidobacteriota bacterium
TCGTTTGCCTTCGTTGCTTCGTTACGTTCCAAACGCCGGCGCGCTGCGTGATGTGAAGAATTATTTGATGCTTTTCTGTTATTTCCTGCAGCCGAGTCCGCAGAACATACGCTCGATGTTGCTTTATGCGTTGAAGCATTACGTTGACGACGAGCGAGTAAGGAAGCTAAAAATTCCGGCGCCTGAGTCGCTGCCGGTTATGGGTATCTACCATCCCGATGCGCCTTCATTGTTTGAAAGGTTTGAAGATTACCGAGGGTGGTATGCGAAACGTGCGAGCTTAAAGGGCGGACACGCAGGTCCGCCCCTACGATCGGACGAGACGATTGGTCTTCTGTTAATGCGGCCACAGATCGTCAGCGATGCGCGCAAGCATTACGACGGCTTGATTCGCGCGATTGAAGCGGAAGAGTTGAGCGTCATGCCAGTTATCTCGACCTTAATGGATAATCGTGAAGCTTGCGAGAAGTTCTTTGTGGAGGGGGACAGGGGACAGGGCTCGGGGGCCGGAAAATTAAATACAACCGGCGACGGCCGCCGGACAATCGAGAGAAAGCGAAAGGCTCGCGTCAGCCAAGTTGTTTCGCTCACCGGGTTCAGTTTCGTCGGCGGCCCGGCGATGAATGACAGCGAAGCGGCGGCGGATTTTCTCGCCGAACTCAACATTCCTTACAGATCTTTAGTGAGCCTCGATACGCAGACGATTGAATCATGGCGCGAATCGTTCACGGGATTGAATCCAGTGCAGACGGGAATGCAAGTAGCGATTCCGGAAATCGACGGCGCGACCGAGCCTTTGATTTTTGGCGGGATTCCTGAACGCGGAGTTGAACCGCTTGCCTTGGATGACCGTTGTCGCCGGATAGCGAGGCGTCTGAAACGCTGGAATCATCTGCAAACTGCTCCGCGCGATCAATTGAAGATGGCGCTGGTGCTTTATTGTTTTCCACCGAATAAAGGCAACATCGGCACGGCTGCCGACCTCGACGTGTTGGCGAGTCTAGTCGATATTCTCGCGCGATTGAAGGAAGACGGCTACCGAGTCGATGTTCCCGCAAGCGTTGATGAACTGCGAAGAAAGTTGCTTGAAGGGAATTCGGAAAGCTTTGGCGCGACCGCAAATGTCGCTTATCGAATGAAGGTGGATGAGTATCTGCGCCTCTGTCCGTTTGGAGAAGAGATTGAAGCTGAGTGGGGAAGGGCGCCAGGAACAATCAATTCCTTCGAGGGGGACTTGTTGATTCAAGGAATCGCGCTCGGCAGTGTCTTCATCGGGATTCAGCCGACGTTTGGTTACGAAGACGATCCGATGCGACTGCTGATGTCGAAAGGCGGCGCGCCGCATCATGGTTTTGCGGCTTTCTATACTTATCTGGAAAACGTTTTCAACGCCGACGCCGTGGTTCACGTCGGGACCCACGGCGCGATGGAATTTATGCCGGGCAAGCAAGTTGGGCTCTCATCTGAATGCTGGCCCGATCGTTTGATTGGCGAATTGCCGAATATCTACATCTACAGCGTGAACAATCCTTCTGAGGGGACGATCGCGAAGCGTCGCTCTTACGCGGAATTGATTTCGTATTTGACGCCGCCGATTGAGAACGCCGGACTTTATAAGGGTCTGGCGACACTGAAGGATTCGATCATGGCTTATCGGACGAGTAATGATGAGCAAGAGCAGGCGCGGTTGTTTCAGTCGATCGAGAAGTGCAGCCGAGAATTGAATCTCAATGTCGAAAAGGCGGGGGCAAGCCATCCTTCCTTACCTGTGAGGTGAATTAACTCTTGACCTTCAGCTACGAGAAAGACTTACCCATCTCAATTAATCAAGTACTTAGCGTGAACTTGGTCCGTCTGGCATCCTCTCCGGTAAGGAAGGGTGGCTTGCCCCCGCCGAATCTTGAGAGATGCTTTATGGCTTAACCAGCCCAGTCACATAATTCCTGAACTCATCCGCGCGAAGGTGGTGCCGGAACGCCTCGACCCCGTTAATGCTCAAGACCGGAATCTCGTATCGATATCTCGCAAATAGATCAGAGTCGTCTTCAATATTGATTTCTTCGAGTTCGTAAAGGTCAGAGCAGCCAGCCCTGTTCATCTCCTCTTTCATTTCTTCGCAGAGATGACAGCCGGGTTTACTATAAAGGACGACGCGCGCTTTCGGTTTCATTTTCATCAGTTAGGAAGAGGATCAAACGCACTCCAATCGGTCCTAATCTTAACAATGTTCTTGCCAACGAGTACGCGAAAGATGTATAAAAGTCGGCTGCCGCGCCAGTTTATAATTCTTTTTGGGCGCGGCGCATTTTTAAGTGAACAGACACACTTCGGTTTCGCAGAGACGTTTGATCCCTGTGGCGTGGGGGATTGTATAATTAGTTCGCAATCCTCGGCGTAGCAGTGTGACTCTCGTAAAGCTCTATGTCCCTGGCTTTCAGGGGAGGTCATGGGAGTGGATAGCGTTCCGACCAAAGAAACATCGGTAGCTGTAGCTGATAAATCGATGCCGGCCGCGCCGGCGGTGGCGAAAACTCCGGCGAGGCCCGCGGCGAAACCGCCGGCGCTGGTTGTCGAGTCGACTCCCGATCCGCCGGTGAACAAGATGCGGCGGCGGATCGTCTGGGCGAGCGTCGCCGGCTTTCTGACGACTTGCTTTCTGATGTTCGTGCGGTTCTTTCTGCCGCGTTCGATCACCGAACCTTCCAGCACTTTCAAAATAGGATTTCCCGGCGATTATGCCCTGGGCGTGGATACCAAGTGGCAGCAGCAGTACCGCATCTGGGTGGACAAGACCTCCGACCGTTTGTTTGTGATTTACGCCCGCTGCACGCACTTGGGTTGCACCCCTGACTGGAAATCGAGCGAGAACAAGTTCAAGTGCCCTTGTCATGGCAGCGGCTATGACAGCGAAGGGATCAATTTTGAAGGTCCAGCGCCGCGACCAATGGATCGCGCCCACGTAGAACTGGATCCGGAGGGACAGATCGTCGTCGACATCAGCAGACTATTTCAAAAGCCGAAGGGTGAGGCAGGGCATTTCGACGATCCAGGAGCATTCATTACGCTATAACGATGGACGAAGCGAAAGATCAGACCGAGACCAAACAGTTAACCGGCGAAAAGGCGAGCGTCGGTCTGGTCGAGCGCGCGAAAGAATCAGCGGTCGCCCTGAAGGATCGTGCGCTTGAAGAAGCCAAAGACTACAAGGATCCACAGCAAACACAAGTCTGGAAGTCGATCTTCCGCGTTTCGCACGAGCGTTCCGACCCCCGCAACCGTTCGCTCGCGATTCTCTCGAATGTCTTTCTTCATTTGCATCCGGCGAAGATCAACCGGGACGCAGTGCGCTATCAGTACACGTGGGGAATGGGTGGAATCACGTTCTATCTCTTCATCGTGCTCACCTTCACGGGCGTATTGCTGATGTTCTATTACCACCCGACGAAGATCCAGGCATTTCGCGACATCCTCTATCTCGAGCACGACGTACCGTTCGGAAAGCTTCTGCGCAACATGCATCGTTGGGCGGCGCACCTGATGGTTATCACGACCTGGCTGCACATGTTTCGGGTGGTGCTAACCGGTTCGTACAAGAGGCCGCGCGAGTTCAACTGGTGTGTTGGCGTCGTGCTACTTGTGCTTACGCTCCTGCTTTCGTTCACCGGCTACCTGCTGCCGGATGACCAGCTCGGGTTCTGGGCGGTGACCGTGGGCACGAACATGGCGCGCGCGACGCCGCTGCTTGGTAATGAAGGGCCATTCGGGGCGAAGCTCGGCCTGACGCCGTACAACGATGTGCGATTCGGATTGCTGGGCGGATCGATCGTCGATGCAAATGCCTTGCTGCGCGCGTACATCTGGCATTGCATCGGCATTCCACTCGTGGCGTCGATCTTTATGGCGGTGCATTTTTGGCGCATACGAAAGGACGGTGGAATATCCGGGCCGGCGCCGGTGATGCTTGAGTCGGAAATGAAAGTGCCGAAAAAGAAATGAGCGCGATAGTCCAACCGCAGCCCAGTTCGCGACGGAACAAGCTGATCGGCTTGGCTGTTGCCGTCTTGCTGCTGGGCCTTTTTATCTATTCCGTTCAGGATTGGCATCAGCTTTGGAAGATCGTGTCGGCGCCAGACAACGTGCCGATTGTGGCGATGCTTTTTCTCGTGCCGTTTTTTACGTGGCTGGGAATCAGGCAGGCGGTTGTCAACGATCATTTGATTGGTGAACTGGAAAGCGAGCCGAAACTTGCCAAGACGCATCATCGCAAAGCCGAACCGTGGCGACCCGGTTGGGCGAAAGAGCTGCATGTCTGGCCCTATCTGGTGCGGATAGAGTTCCTGGCCGCCGTGATCGTGACGGTCGTTCTATATGTCTGGTCGATCACGCTCAACGCTCCGCTCGAAGAACCTTCCAACCCCAACCTGACAATGAATCCGTCGAAAGCGCCGTGGTACTTCCTCGGTTTGCAGGAGATGCTGGTTTATTTCGATCCCTGGATTGCCGGCGTCGTGATGCCGTCGATCATTATGATCGGACTGATGGTATTTCCTTATGTGGATTCCAATCCGCTGGGTAACGGCTACTACACAATCAAGCAGAGAAGGTTTGCCGTGGCGATGTTTGGCTGGGGCTTTTTAATGTGGATTCTGCTGATTTTCATTGGCACGTTCATTCGGGGGCCCGGCTGGATCTGGTTTTGGCCGGGACAGACCTGGGACCATAACACAGTCGTCTTCGATCGGAACCGCGATCTTCATGAGATCGTCGCGGGAGTTCCCGGATTCGGATTTCTTGGGACCAACTGGATTGCCAAGATGATCTTTGGCGGAATTGTCGTAGGCGCGTTCTACATCATCGGCGGGCTTTTTTTCCACTGGCTGATGAAGCGGGGCCGATTCAAATTCAGCTATCTCATATCGCCAAGGAAGTTTCTGGAATGGGCGAAGATTCCCGATCCGTTTGAGACGAAGCTGCTGGCAAATACCAGCCTCCTTCAGTATCTGACTTTTCAGTTCTTTGCGATCAGTGTCTTGCTGGCGATGCCGGTGAAGCTTTTCTTGCGTTTGGTGTTCACGATCAAATATGTCTGGGTTACGACATGGTTCAATGTCTGACGAGTCTGTCCGACAAACTTCAGTTTGTCGTTCAATTGAATTGTGGAGTTTAGGAAGGAAACGACAAACTAAAGTTTATCGGACATGGCAGAATCTCCTGAACCGATTGAATCTCTCGTAAAGAAGGAAGCTGAGCCGCAACGCGATCCGATCGTCGGCAGATCTACCAGCGCGATCATTCTCGTCAGTACGCTGTTGCTGATCGCCTCTGCGGGCTGGGCTTTGTACGATGAAGGATTCTACCAGCGTCCGTGGAGAGACATGCAGCGTGAATTCGTCAAGCGCTACACCGCTTATCTCAAAAGCATTCGCAAGGACGCCGGCAAATCCGAAGCAGAAATAAAAGAGACGCCCGAATATCAACAACTCGACGAAGAAGCCAAGGCCGCGCTCGACAAGGTTAGGGACGAGGTGGCCGCAAAAGATCGGCGCGTGGCCCAGATTCAGTCGAAACTAGATGCGGTTACCGAGCCGTTTCAGAATCAGCGCGGACGGATCGTCGTCATAACTTATAAGCTCGAGACTTCTCCGAAGGGCAGCTTTTGGGAACGCTATTACAAATCGGCTTTGGAGTCGAAGAAGAAAGAGCAAGTCACCGTTGACTTGCCCGCGGAGGAAGGTGGCAAGACGGCGCGACAAAAAATGGATTTCGCGCAACTTGAGGAGGCGTTCAACGGGCTGCGCGAAGAAAAAGCTAAAGTCCTGGGTGAGAAGGCCGAGTTGCTGAAAGAGCCGACCGATTCAGCGAAAAAGCGTGAAGACTATTTGAAAAATCACGTCAGCCTGCTGCCGCAACGGAGCATCGACGACCTCATCCGTAAGAACGAGAACTCTTTCGATTACACGATTCTCGGTCATCAGCTTAACGTTAACGACTATGCCATCGTCGACCGTTGCGAGGTCTGCCATCTCGGCACGCGTGAGCCGTTAAATATTAAGGCAACGGATATGGCGCCGGCTGGGCCTGGCAAGAAGCCTGACAATCTCGCCGCAGCTTTCGTCAGCCATCCACGGAAGGAACTCCTGCAAATTCACAATCCGGAAAAGTTCGGGTGTTCCGCCTGTCACGGAGGCAATGGGCGCGCGACGACGACCGTGGTGAAGGCGCACGGGCTGAATCCGTTTTGGCTGCATCCTCTCTTTCATAAAGAAAACACCGAAGCCGGCTGTCAGATGTGTCATGCCAACGACCGCCTGACACAGGGAGCGGACACGCTGAATCTGGGCAAGGATTTGTTCTATCAGCGTGGCTGTGTCGGTTGTCATCGCATGGAAGCCTTCGATCGAGAAGCGGATGCGCTGACCAATGCTCGTCAACAGATTTCGCAGCTTCAGGATCAAATTGTCGCGAACGAACGCCAAGCCAAACTGGATACTGATGCCACAGCCAATGAAGACGCGGACGTGCAGCAGTTATTGGCCCATGCCGAGCAACTGCGCGTAATGAATAGCCAACTCGCCGCGCGCATCGACGAGCTTAACCTGCAAACCAGATATCTTCAGCAGGACCAGAAAAAGGTTGGACCAAACCTCAAAGATGTCCGATTGAAGCTCCGCAAGGAATGGATTCCGGTTTGGTTGAAAGATCCGCAAGCATTTCGTCCCGGCACCAAGATGCCCACCTTCTGGCGTTTCACGGATGACGAGGATGGGCCGGAAGATTTGAAGGCGGTGGCCGCTTACCTTTGGCAGAACGGTTTTGATGGCAAGGCCCCCGCGCAACAGCAGGGTGACAAGAATCGCGGCAAAGACTTGTTTGAATCGCGGGGCTGTCTGGCGTGCCATTCGATCGGCGAAGAAGATACGAAGATGGGCGGCACCTTCGCGGCGAACCTGAGCAGGGTCGGCGAGAAAGCCAATTACGATTACAT
This sequence comes from Acidobacteriota bacterium, assembly GCA_003222835.1. Next base: position 6,986 of record QHXE01000387.1, read on the forward strand.
CGTGCGTTGGATTTACAACCCGCGCGAGCGCTGGGCCCCTTATTCTACAAAAGAACATCGCGACCTGACGCCCGAGGATTACGCCAAGCACGGTCTGCCGTTCCTTTTCGATACCGAACTTCATTCGAAGTCTCCTAACGATGGCTCAGAGCTTCAGGTGCAGAACATGACGGTAATGCCCAACCTGCGGCTTTCCGAGCCGGACGCGCGCGATATCGCGACGTATCTGTTCTCGCTGTCGTCGCCGCCATCGTCTTCTGAGGATGTCTCCTTTATGGACGATCCGAAATTGGCCGAAGATGGCAAAGCGGAGATCAAGCAGTATGGTTGCGCCGGCTGTCATGAAATCAAAGGATTCGAAGAAGAACAGCGCATCGGTAAAGAATTGACGACTGAAGGCGCCACGCCGCTGGAACGTCTCGACTTTGCTTTGCTGACTCAGAATGCCGAGTATGGCCGCGATCCTTTGAAGCTTCACCCCAACGACAAAGAGCAGGAGTGGTACAACCACCGCGGCTTCTTCGAACACAAGCTGTCTGAGCCGAAGATTTACGACACCGGTAAGTCGCAATACCTGGAGGGCAAAGACAAGCTCCGTATGCCCAAGCCCTATCTGACTGAGGAGTGGCGCACGGGATTGACCACGCTTCTCTTGGGTAGCGTCGGCGCGGAAGGGGCGAACGTACCTGCTGCGCTGTTCTACAATCCGCAGGATGGGCGGCGACAGGATATTCAAAACGGCTGGTGGGTGATTAAGAAATATAACTGCATGGGTTGTCATGTGCTGCAACCCGGTCAACGTGTTCCGCTCTTTAACAACTCAGCCGAACCAATGATGACGGGAGGCGCGGTGCTGACTTCGATGCCGTTCTATCAAAGCACTAAGGAGCTGCTACCGCCGATGCTAACCAGCGAAGGCGCGCGGGTCGATCCTGATTGGTTGATGAAGTTCTTGAAAGACCCATCGTTGATGCCATCCGGCGAGAAGCCGGCCGCGGTTCCTGCATCGCCGTCTCCCAGCGCCGCTGCATCTCCAGCGGCGGAAGCGAAGCCGTCAGCGGCCACCAATGATCAGACGGGCGGCAGATTGCAGCCTCAGCCCGGCGCGAACCGTAACGGCGTGCGGCCTTACCTTCAGGTGCACATGCCGACATTCAATTTTTCACCGAACGAACTGCGGGTACTAGTGCGCTTCTTCATGGCCGTGTCATCTCAGAACGAGCCTTATATCAAGGAGCCTATGGAGCCGATGACCGAAGCCGAGCGATCGATCGCGCGTAACATTTTCGTTTCCGGGACTCCGTGCTTGAAGTGTCACATCACGGGCGAGCCGGTGCACGACGCCAGAGCGATCGCGCCGAATTTCCTGCTGGCTGGACAGCGTCTGAAACCGGATTGGACTTTCCGTTGGCTGCTCGATCCTGCCCAGATTAGTCCGGGCACGGCGATGCCCACTGGATTGTTCAAGAAAGAAGGAGATAGATGGGTGGTTAATTTGCCCAATCCGCCGACCGATGTCGCTAATTATCACAGCGACCACGCGCGTCTATTGGTCCGTTACATGTTTCTAATCACGCCCGACGAACAGCGGCGACTGCTGTCAGCCTCGCCGGCGCCGCCGACGCCCGCGGCGGGCCAACAGAAACCCGCGACAACGGGTCGCAATTTTAACGGAAAGCGTAACGATCGGGCGAGCCTTGCCAGCCACCGGTCGACTGCAAAGATAAGTCGCGGCCCTGGATGAACGAGTATTGAGAGTACCTACTTCTTCATTGACAAGGATCAACCGCGCTACCGCAGGCGGTTCTGACCGGTGCAATTGAAAGTGAGAGTGACTGGAGCGCAAGCATCCCGCTTGCAATGGGCACGGCGCAAAAGTTTCGTCAGCAATTAAAGGTGCTGAAGTTTTTTAGCGGATCTGCGTCAATAGCGCGACGTTAGCAAGCGAGGACGCTTGCGCTCCAGTCACTTTCACTTTCAATTGCACCCGGTTCTGACAGAAAAACCAACTAAAGTTGGTACTCTAAACACCTGTGGGGTATGCTGGTCGCGGATTTTAGTCAGTTTAATTTGGAGGAATCAAAAATTATGTTGAGTAAACGCGCACGATTGTGCCTTGGTCTAATTGCGGTCTTAAGTTTGCTCTCTTTGGCGTCGTCATGCGGCGGTCCCAAGACCGAAGAGGACACTGGAGGTCCAGCAGCCAAAGCCTTTAAGCCAAAGGGAAATGAAGGCTCGGTCACCGGAAAGATTTCTTATAACGGCACGGCGCCTGAGCCGAAAAAGATTGACACCTCGGCCGACGCGGCTTGTACCGCGAAGAGCCCGAACTTGACATCTGAAGATTGGGTCGTCAAAGACGGGAAGGTTGCTAATACGTTTGTATATATTAAGGATGGAACACTGTCAGATAACACGAAGATTGGTGATTGGAGCTTCGATACGCCCAGCTCTCCAGCCACGCTGGATCAGAACGGTTGTCATTACAAGCCACACGTCCTCGGAGTCATGGCTAAGCAGGATATCAGCATCACGAACAGCGATCCGACGACCCACAACATCCACTTCACGCCAAATCCGGCGAAGAATCCTGATTGGAATCAGTCGCAGCCCAACGGCGCCGCACCACTTACGCACAAGCTCAATGTAGCTGAGGTAATGGTTCCGGTGAAATGTAATCAGCATCCGTGGATGAAGTCCTACGTTGGCGTATTGAAGCATCCGTTCTTCGCAGTCAGCGGCGATGATGGCAGTTTCACGATTAAGGGCGTGCCTCCCGGCAAGTACACGGTCGTGGCTTGGCATGAAGGCGGGGCCAACGGAACCGAGAAAACGATGCAAGTCACCGTGCCCGCTAGCGGCGCAGCGACTGCTGACTTTACCTTTGGCTCCAGCGCCGAGTTGCGCGGGGCACCGAGCTCGCTTCAAATGTTACCGGCAATCGAGTTTCCGATGCTCGGAAAACACTGAGCACGATTGCGGATTTCGGATCGCGAATTGCGGATTTGAAGAGGCTCTTTAGTCCGCAATCGGTATCTCCGAAATTCGCAATTCGCAATTCGCAATTCGCAATTTATGCCTCGTGGTGTTCATCGGTTCGCAGTCCTAGTTGCGTGCGCGACGTTCTTTCTCATCATCGCGGGCGCGAACGTCACCAGTCACGACGCCGGGTTGGCGACATCGGATTGGCCCTTGTCGAATGGCCAGTTCTTTCCGAAGATGGTCGGTAATCTCTTTTGGGAGCATGGCCATCGGTTAGTGGCCACCTTCGTAGGGCTGTTGACCATCGTGCTTGCGATCCTCTTGCAGCTTCGCGAGAGGCGCGCGTGGATTAGGCGTCTGGGGTGGATTGCGCTCGGGGGCGTGATCGCCCAAGGCTTACTCGGAGGGCTGACCGTCAAGTTGAATTTGCCGTTGGCGGTGTCTGCCGCGCACGCGACGCTGGCTCAATTGTTCTTCTTAACTACGGTGAGCATCGCGGTCTTTACCTCGCGAAGTTGGATGGCCCCGGGCGTCAGTATCAGCGAAGAGCCGGCGGGGGTTTCAATGCGCGCGTTGTGCGTCGTCGCACTCGCTGCGATTCTGGCTCAGCTCGTTTTGGGCGCGACCTTGCGACATTCGGCGACGTGGGACCAGCCGTTACCTACTTCTTTGCTGCTCGCTCATATCGGCGGTGCTGTGGTCGTGACTTTGATACTCGGCGTAGCGGTCATGACTTCACTGTGGCGTTATCGGGATGAGAAGTACTTGGCCAGGCCGGCACTATTCGCGGCGTTGCTTGTCGCTGTTCAGTTGTTTCTGGGTCTGGCTGCGTATATCACGCGCGCGGCTTCGCCCAACGATCCGCAGCCGCTGAATCCGATGATCTTCGTAACGGTGTCACATGTCGCTTGCGGAGCGCTGGTTTTCGCGACGACCATCGTATTGACCTTGCGAGTGTTCAGAGTTTTGCGAGTAGAGCGTCAAACTTACGTTTTGGCGCCGGCTTAGATCGTAATCAGTCCCATGGATCATATGAGTCACATAGGCCCTATAAGTCCTATAAGTCTAAACACTGCAGTCGAAGTTAACTCATCAGCTGAAGCGTTGTTGCCGCTTGGCGTTAAGGCCCGACTTTCGGCCTACGTCGAGTTGACCAAACCGCGGATTACATTTCTGATCATGTTGACTTCGGCGGCGGGCTTTTGTCTCGGCTCGCGTGGTGCTGTCGACTATGTTTTGTTTGCTCACGCGATGATTGGAATCGGGTTACTCTCTTCCGGCATTGCCACGCTGAACCAATTCATCGAACGCGATCTGGACGGTCTAATGCGACGTACGGCTGACCGGCCATTGCCTTCGGGAAGGTTAGTTCCTGTCGAAGCGTTGTGGCTCGGAGTGCTGCTTACCGCGAGTGCTGAAATGTACCTTGCGTTGTTCGTCAATGGGCTTTCAGCGATTCTCGGTCTTACAGTGATCGCGGGATATCTTTTTCTTTACACGCCACTGAAGACCCGTACGACGCTTTCGACCGCCGTGGGGGCTTTCCCAGGCGCGATGCCGCCGTTGATTGGATGGACCGCGGCGCGTGGGGAAATCGACGTCGCTGCTTGGGTGTTGTTTGCGATTTTGTTTCTCTGGCAGTTTCCGCACTTTCTGGCGATTGCGTGGATGTACCGCGAAGACTATGGCCGCGCGGGTATCCGGATGTTGCCGGTTGTGGAACCTGAAGGCCGCGTTACGGGCCAGCAGATCATTGCCTATTCTCTCATGTTGGTGCCGGTAAGCCTTCTGCCCACGATCCTGGGAATCTCCGGCAAATTCTATTTCGCGGCCGCATTGGTGCTCGGACTTTTGTTTCTAGCCTGCGGAATTCGCGTGGCGCTTTCTAAATCAAATCAGCATGCGCGCCAACTGTTGCTGGCGTCCGTGTTTTACTTGCCCCTGTTGTTTGGGGTGATGGTCTTGAATCGGTAAATGGTCAATGGTGAATGGTAAATGGAATACGATCGGCATGGCGCATCGATGACGATTTACCATTTACCATTCACTATTTACCAATGAAGGAGTTCAACTGATGGGACGCGTTCTTGGAATAGCCATCTGGATCATAACAGTCGCCTCGGTGTGGATGTTCGTCAGTGGACGCTGGTGGTTTCCTGAAGCCATCTCGGAACACGGGCCGAGCGTGGACGGCCAGTTCAAGATCACGATCGTGGTCGTCGGCATCGCTTTCGCCGCCGCGCAGATTGGACTGGGTTGGGTCGTTTGGAAATATCGCGACCGAGCCAGTTCGCAACGCGCGACCTACTCG
>QHXE01000889.1 GCA_003222835.1 Acidobacteriota bacterium
GGATTCGGATTATTCGTCATCTTCTTTGGCTGGAACGTTTCGCTGCTCTCGGGCTGGTTCACGCTCGGGCTGATGGTCCTGCCGGCGATCATCACCGCCAGCGAAGAATCGTTGCGCGCGGTGCCGCAGGGATTGCGCGAAGGCTCGCTCGCGCTCGGCGCTACCAAATGGCAGACCATCCGAAAAAATGTTTTGCCTTACGCGGTGCCCGGAATTCTTACTTCATCCATCCTCGGGATCGCGCGCGTCGCCGGCGAAACGGCGCCGATCATGTTTACGGCCGCTTACGCTATGCGCGACGAAATGCCGTGGCAGGTGAGCCACTGGACCAATTTCTTTTTTCAAGGCGTGATGGCGCTGCCTTATCACATTTACGTAGTCAGCTCGAAGATCCCACAGAACGAGTACACCGAGCGCGTCCAATACGGGACGGCCTTCGTCTTCCTCGTCGTCGTGATGCTGATCGCTTTGACTTCCATCTTGCTGAGAGAGAAACAAAGGAGACGCTTATCATGGTAAGCTTACTTGAAATGCCACAAACGCTGCCCCAACAACTTCCGCGCCAGAATGATCGCCCGGTCGAGGAGACCGAGAGCGCCGAGATCATGATCGACGTCCGCGATCTCGATTTCGCCTACGGCGCGAATCAAGTGCTGCACAACGTTACCTTGGACATTCCGTCGCAAGCAGTGACCGCGTTCATCGGCCCATCGGGTTGCGGCAAGACCACTCTATTGCGCTGTATCAATCGCATGAACGACTTGATCGAAGGCGCGCGCATTACCCGGGGCGCAATTCACCTCGCCGGGGTCGATATCAATGCGCCCCAAGTGGATGTGGTCGATCTTCGCCGGCGGGTCGGAATGGTTTTCCAAAAATCGAACCCGTTTCCAAAATCGATTTACGAAAATATTTCCTACGGTTTACGCATTGCCGGAGTTAATAAACGCTCGCGGATCGATGAAGCAGTCGAGAAGAGTTTGCGCGCGGCCGCGCTCTGGGATGAAGCGAAGGATCGTCTGGACGCGAACGCATTTGGTCTATCCGGTGGCCAGCAGCAACGGCTTTGCATCGCTCGCGCACTCGCGGTGGAACCGGACGTTGTGCTGATGGACGAGCCGTGCTCGGCGCTCGATCCGATTGCAACGGCCAAAATCGAGGAGTTGATTCAGGAACTCAAAACGCAATACACCATCGTGATTGTTACGCACAACATGCAACAGGCCGGCCGCGTTTCCGATCACACCGGTTTCTTTTATCTCGGCAAGCTGATCGAGTTTGGACCGACCACGAAAATTTTCACCAATCCAAGCGAGAAACGCACTGAAGATTACATCACCGGCCGCTTCGGTTAACAAAATGACTCCACCGAAACATATTCTGGGAACGTTCGACGAAGCACTCAGCTCGTTGCGCAATAACGTGTTGATGATGGCGGGACTGGCCGAGCGTACGCTTGACCGCGCGGTCAAAGGATTGCTCCAGCGAGACGACAACCTTTGCACAACCGCAATCGCCGATGACGAGGAGATCGATCAACTGGAAAAACAAATCGACAAGGATGGCGTGGACGTGCTGCTGCGATTCCAGCCGGTGGCTTCTGACCTGCGCCGTGTCGTCGCGGCGATGAAACTTTCGCCCAACATCGAGCGCATCGCCGATCAGGCGACCAACATTGCCCGCCGTGCGCGAAAGTTGAATCGGCATCCGCCGCTTCCAGAGGTTGA
>QHXE01000890.1 GCA_003222835.1 Acidobacteriota bacterium
TGATGAGCCAGCACGCGGGTCACGGCAAACGTCAATAGCAGACCTGCACCTGCACCCAGCAGGATGAGCTGCAATCCCATCTGCAGTACCATGCTAAGCACATGCCAACGAGTGGCGCCAAGAGACATGCGAATTCCGATTTCGCGCGTCTGACGTGACACGGTGTACGCGATCAGGCTGTAGACGCCGAGCCCAACCAAGACCAAACCGATACTCGCAAATACCGCTAGCAGAATCAGGCTAAAACGCGGCTCCGCATAAGAAAAGCGTTTCAGATAGTCCTTGAGACTACCGGTCATGGTAAGCGCTACGTTTCGGTCCACTGCCCAGATCTCCCTCCGCAACGTGTCAAGCATCGGCAGCGGATCGCGTGCGGTTCTAACCAGGACTCCGCGTTCAAAAGACCCCGTAACGGTGTACGGGATAAATACTTCCGGCCGCGGCGGATCCTGAATGCCTTGGTTCTTTGCGTCGGCAACGACACCCACGATTTCGAATACCGGGTCCGTGACCGGAGGAGTGATGTCGGTCGCCAGCATCTCGAGTGTGAGATTTTGGCCGATTGGATCTTCTTCGCCGAAGTATCTCCGGGCGAGAGTCTGATTAATCACAGCTACCTTGCGAGCATCGTTCACTTCCACTTCGGAGAGCGTGCGTCCGCGGAGCAAACGGATGCCTAGAGTCCGAAAGTATCCTTCACTCACAAGCTGAAAGATGCCTTCCCACTTCTCTGTGTGGGTCTTACCAGAGATTTCCAGCTCCGTCCGGATGCCGCCGTAAGGTGGTAACGTACTCGCTTCCGTCGCCGATACAACTCCGGGTAAACCTGAGACCCGCTCCAGGAGTGAGCGAAAGAACTGCTGCTTGGCTGCGGCCGTCGCGTATTGCCCGCGCGGAAGCGGAATGCGGGCAACGAGAATGTTGTCGGGCCTCAATCCAAGGTCCACCTCTTGCAAAGCCACGAAGCTGCGCATAAGCAGTCAGAGCGCTGCGCAATTTTCCGCGTCGAACGGCGACGCCGGCGGAGTCTTTCAACCGTTCGACGATGTCGAGCTTGGCGGTTTGCCAAGCAGGAGCAAGTCCGGCCAGTATGGAGGTAAAAATCGATATACCTACGCCAAATGCTAGAACGGGCAAGTTCAATCCAATGACCGCCTCATGCGGAATGGTGTCTTGCGGAATGAACATTACCAAGAGCTTGATGCCAGCATAAGCGACCAAGCAGCCAGCAACCGCTCCCGCTAGTCCCAAAATGACACTCTCAACCAGGAGTTGGCGAACGAGCCTCCACTGGCTTGCACCGATAGATGCCCGAACTGCCATTTCTTTTCCCCGGGCTGCGCCGCGCGCCAGGAGCATGTTGGCGACATTGCTGCATGCGATCAGAAGGAGCAATCCAACCGCAGCGGCCAGCGTGTACAACGTCTTGCTAAATTGCCCCACTAGGCGGTCGATCCAGGTATCAACCTGAACGCTGAACTGTTTGGGATAATCCTTGGGACGCTGCTGCGCAATTTGGTGTGCGATCACATTCACGTCGGCCTGGGCTTGACGGAGAGTCACCCCCGGCTTTAAGTGCGCCTGAAACATGAAGTAACGTGCCTGGCTGACCGGCCTACCACGATCGAGAACCACCGGAATCCAAAGATCGGAACCGAGCTTGGTGACGCGTGGCGGCATGATTCCTACTAGCGTCGTGGGCACGCCGTTAAGGGTGAAGGTGCTACCTACGATCTTGGGATCAAGACTGAAACGTCCCGCCCACAGCTTGTATGCCATGAGAAAAACCGGCGGAGCCCCTGGCTTGTCGTCATCGGGCATCAATGTCCTGCCCAGGAGCGCGGGAACTCCGAGAACCTGGAACATGTTTGCAGTTACATATCCGCCGTTGAACTGCTCGGTGCCCTCGCCGTTGAAGTAGAGAATGTCCTGACCTGTTCCGCCAATCACCGCGTCGAAGACATGGTTCTGTTCCGCATAATCCAGAAATTCGTCATCGCGAAAGAATGAACGCCCGCCGGGACGATTGTCGGCATCGTTGTGAATGGTGATCATGACGATGCGCTGCGCATCAACGTAGGGAAATGGCTCCAGCAGCACGTTGTCGATCACACTAAAAATGGTCGTGGCCGCGCCGATGCCTAGAGCCAGGGTGATCACTGCCGCCGCGGCAAAACCAGGATTTTTGGCCACCATCCGAAGGCCATATCGCGCATCCTGAAAGACGATGCTCATGCTTTCGACTCACATGGCAGCAGCGAGGGCAATGGCTGCCACAAATCTACGTCGCCACTCGGAAACCTAAAATTCGCTGGCATAACTCCTATAACGGCGCAGCTTTTGCCATTCAAGATTACAGGTTTACCGATGATCGCTGGATTCGATCCAAAGCGGTCTCGCCATAAATGGTGACTGAGAATTACAACTTGATCGTGCCCCAGCTCCTGTTCGTCAGGTGAGAATGACCTGCCAAGTACGGGTTGTGTTCCCAGGGCCGCAAAGAAATCCGATGTCCCCCAACTGACGGAAAGTCTCGCCGGGTCTCCACGTCCCGTTAGCGTTGTTGAACCGAGAGCAAATCCAGCGACATGAGCTAAAGTTTGGCTCTGATGATATTCAAGGAGTTCCGGCTCCGACGCAGCGAGTTCCGTCAGTCCCCTGGGGGAGAACGTGTTCCAGATCCTGACGATCCGATGGGAAGTTGGATAAGGAAGAGGTCGCAACAGGAGAGAATCGACGACACCGAAGATTGCTGTCGTTGCGCCAATGCCAATCGCGAGCGTAAGGACGCAGACGATGGTTAATCCTCGGTTCTTTCGGAGTTGGCGGAAGCCGAATCGCAAGTCTTGCCAGCACGTCTCCACAAAGGATTCCCAGCCGGCGGCGCGGACCACTTCCTTCGAAACGTCCAAGCTTCCCTGTTCCAACCGGACGGCGCGAAGGGCATCCTTGCGACTCATGCCTTGTTTCATCTTTTCAGCCGCTTCCATCTCCAAGTAGGCGCGCAGCTCCTCATTCAACTCCCGGTCGACCTGATCCTTCGAAAGAGTGAGCGAAGGCCGCTCGTTATATTTCGCAGCAAGGACATGGCTCTTTACTCGTACCTCAGAGCGATCACGGGGTCGACGCGCATCGCGCGGCGCGCAGGGATGTAGCTAGCCAACAGGGCGACTATAACGAGCACGATTGTCACGCCGAGGAACGTCAGCGGATCGGTTGGTTTCACGCCGTAGAGCAGGCTAGATAGGAAATGCGACAGACCAAGCGCCGCAGCGATACCTGTCGCTACACCAATTAAAGCGAGCTTCGTTCCCTGCCCCAGGATTAGTCGGAGAATGTATTCCCTCTGCGCGCCGAGGGCCATGCGAATCCCGATTTCGCGGGTGCGCTGTGACACCGAATAGGCAATGACGCCATACAACCCGATGGCTCCCAGCAGCAGAGCCATTCCGCCGGCGAGAGACAGCATGACCAGCGTAAACGAAACACGCGCCATGATCTCGCTCATAAACGCCTGCGAACCCGCGCGTGCGCTACGGATGGCGAACCCTGGCTGGCCCAGAAAAACGTCCGCGTCTGTTATCGGCCAGTAAACCGTGGCCGGAGCTTCCCGGCTGGTCCCGTCATCGTAGACGTTCCCCACGACGCCTACTATCTGCCGCCAGGCCTTGGGGTTTCCAATTTGTTTCCCAAGTGCATCCGACGGATTATGCCAATACTCACGCGCGAGGTTCTCCGACACGATAGCCACAGGGCGCTTGTTCAATACGTCGTCCCAGGTTAAATCGCGGCCGGCTACGATGGGAATGCCCATGGTCCTGAAAAAGCTTGGCGAAACCCAAAACAACCTGCGAGCCGGCGGGAGCTGACCCTGAAGCATGTGATCCTCTACTTGCACGGGACCGCTCTCGGCACCAGCATCCATGGGCACGGCCGAACTAAAATCGGCAGAAGAGACGCCAGGAATCGCTTCGATACTGTCGAGAATCGCCTGATCCATACGGACCAGCCGCTCGGGAGCCTTGATCATTTCCGGAGGAAAATGGACATGGAACGTTTCGACTTCAGCTGGCGCCGTGAATCCGGGCTGAACGTGTATCAAGGCTTGAAAGGTACGGATCATGAGGCCCGAGCTCACGAGCAAAACAAGAGCCAGACCGACCTGGATGACCACCAGCGCGTTACGCGCCCGATGGCGCTCCCGGCTGGCGCTGACAGAGCGGCCCGTCTCGCGCAATCCAGTCCCCTCGCGAACACCAGCATATCTGAGAGGCAGCATCGAGCCGAACAAGAGACCTGCCACCATCGTGACGCCTAGGGCAAAGAGCAAGACGAGCCTGTCGATTCCGATGTCATTGAGCCGGGGCAAATCGCTCGGTGCCAAAGCGATCAGGGCCTGTAAGCCACCATAAGCAAACAGCAAGCCGAGAGCACCGCCAATCACCGCCAGCACGAGGCTTTCGACCAACAAGCCGCCAGCGATACGTCCGGGGCTGCCGCCCAAAGCCGCTCGAATAGCTAACTCCTGTTGTCGCCCTTGAACTTTGACCAAAAGAAGATTGGCCACGTTTGCACAAGCGATTACCAGCACCAAGCCCACCCCACCCACCACAACCCACAAGACCTTGCCTACGTCGCCTATCATGTATTGCTTCAGCGGCTGCAGATTCGGCCCTATCCGCGACTCTTTGAACCAATTGAGGCGGTGCGACTGCATCTCCGCGGGATCGCCTTGCAGTTCCATTGGTATCATCCGCGCCACGTCCGCACTGGCTTCCGCCAGCGTCACTCCCGGCTTGAGCCGGGCAACCGCAAAGTAGTTATAGCCCCGCAGCAGTCGAGGCCTGAGAGGCAGCAGCATGCCCAGATTGGTCATGTCCAGGAAGCGAAAGCGTTGCGGTAGCACGCCGATGATCGTGGTGGGCTTACCATCCACGTCGATCGCTTTCCCGATCACGGAACGGTCACCGCCGAACTTGCTGCGCCAGTAGCCGTAGGTGATCATCACTGTGTCCGAGCTGCCCGGCTCATCGTCCGCCCGCGTGAAGGAGCGCCCGAGCAGAGGTGTGACTCCCAGAATTGGGAGCACCTCGTCGGTCACGCCGAGAGCCGGCACATGTTCGGGTCGTCCGACGCCCGTGACGTTGGCCGAGTAGAGCGAAGCACCGAAACCCGTATAGTAGAGACCGATGTCCTGGAAAGTGCGGCTCTGCTCTCGAAAGGTAAAGTAATCCGCTGGACATAAAGGCCAGTTGAACTGGTTGATGCCAGGAAGGTCGAGCCCTACTTCGACGAGTCTGCCCGGTTGCGGATAGGGCAGAGGCCTGAGCAGCACGCCGTCCACGACACTGAACATGGCAGTCGTCGCGCCGATTCCGAGGGCGAGAGTGAGGACAGCTACGGTAGTGAACCCGGGAGATTTGCGCAAAATGCGGACCGTGTAGCGTAGATCTTGGGCGAAGGTCTCGAGGAACATACCGGGACGAATGGCGCGCAC
>QHXE01000891.1 GCA_003222835.1 Acidobacteriota bacterium
GAAGGTACTCGGGTTGCTGAGTGAATGCGTTTCGCAAAGCCGCAGTATTGCCGGCGAAGAAAACTGTAAACTTGTCGGCAGTATCCGCGTCCGGCTCCATGACTTTTTGGTATGGCAGAGTAAGCACCAGCGGATTCCCGGCGCCGAACACTTCATCCAGACTTTTCTGCAAACGCGAAATCAACCAACCCTCGCGAAAATAGTTGTAGACAACAAAAGTTCCGTCCGGTTTCAAATGACGCTTGACGTCCTCGAACGTCTGACGAGTGAAGAGATAACTTTCCAGACGAATATTGCTATAGCCGCTGTGCAGCACGAGCGAATCCACCAAAGCGTAAATGACCAGATCATATTTTCGTTGGGACGCACGGAGAAAATTGCGGCCATCGTCAAGATGAACTTCGACGCGCGGGTCCTGGTATGGACGATCCGGATGATACTGCCTGCCCAGCCCGTAGATCGCGGGATCGATCTCCACAGCGTCAATGTGCATCGCGCCCCACTGCAACGCCCGGCTGACGTCATTGCCTGAACCGGCGCCGATAATCATCACCTCTGCGAACGGAGATCTGCCGGCATCACGATTCAGCAAGTGTGGCAGTGCGTAAGCTGGATACTTGTCATTTCGCGAAACCATCGACTGGTGAAACATCAAGTTCACCGAAAGCGACAAGTCATAGGGCTTGAAATCAATTCTGTTATAAGGCGACCAAATCTGGCGCGATTCGCGCTGTCCCTGAAAGTCGTTGTAGATAATTCTGTAAGAGGCCAACGCCACAATCGAAAGCAGCAGCAAACC
>QHXE01000892.1 GCA_003222835.1 Acidobacteriota bacterium
GGAAAACGATCCTAAGCATGCGCTGCTGCTAAAAGTACATCGCCAAGCCGATCGAGCGACTGAAATCGTCAACAACCTTTTGAATTTTTCGCGCACGGGCAGTGCTGCCGAGTTTAATAGCATCGACATTCACCGCGTGCTCGATGACACGCTGCAATTGCTCGAGCCACAGTTACGTCGCAGCCAAATCGAAATCATTCGCGCATACTCCGAGAATTTGCCGCAAGTTTACGGAAACTCAGTCAAGCTCCAGCAGGTCTTTACCAACCTGATTCTCAACGCGCGTGATTCGATCGCCAACGGTAACGGCCGCATTACGCTCGCGACCCAAAACGGCGATGACGATGGTTTGGTCTCAGTCGAAGTTGGCGATAATGGCGTTGGCATAGATCCGGGAAACGTCGCGAAGATTTATGATCCATTCTTCACTACTAAAGGCGTCGGCCGCGGTACGGGCCTGGGATTGGCCGTGACTTACGGCATCGTGCAGGAACATTCGGGCCACATAAGCGTCGCGAGCACGCCTGGTCTCGGCACCACATTTCGCATCACACTTCCAACCAGCGATCCTCGCGCTCGCCTGCAAGCTGTGGCAATTTAGTAGCATAAACTTTAGTTTGTGTCGTCGCGTTCACTAACTTTCCCTTCGGTCTTTCTATTGGATAACCAACGTTATTTCGATGATAATCTGGCGTCCGATATCGCGTAAATGATCACACCACACAAAAGCGAACTGGGCTGGATCATCGAGATCCCCGATGAGATGGCGGAGATTCTTAACATCGAGCCGGGCTCGATTGCTATCCTTTACCCAAAAGAACATGCACTGGAAACAGAGATTCTGCCGCCGCCCTCAACCGAATTAAAAGAGGATTTCGAACGGTTGAACGACAAGTACACTGCCAAGCGTGGCAATCGAAAGAGGTTCGAGCGCGCAATGGCCAAGGTTCCCAAGGTGCAGCCGGAAAAACATGACCGGCTTCCGAGCTAAAGCATCATGGCGAGAAAAGGTTCAGTACTGGTCGTCGACGACGAAGAGATCATGCGCGACGTGCTCGAGACGTTGCTTTCGCCCGAGGGCTATCGTGTCGATCTGGCCAAGACCGGCGAAGAAGGTTTGGACGCATACACCCGGCGTTCTTACGACGTAGTGCTGCTTGACGTGTCGATGCCGGGCATCGGCGGCCTGCGCGCGTTGGAAGAATTTCTCAAGCTCGATGCTGAAGCTGTGGTCGTGATGATCACCGCGTACGCCACTTTCGATACGGCGATCGCGGCTTGGGAGAAAGGCGC
>QHXE01000388.1:0-8136 GCA_003222835.1 Acidobacteriota bacterium
AGATCTCGTCCTCCACTTTTCAGCAACCTGCTTGTTAAATGCTCCTCCTCTTGAGAGGTGGGAGATGCTTTTCGCGAACTTTCGTTTGGGAAATTTGCGCAAGCAAGTTAGAATGGCGACGCTTTTTATGTCGGTGGAAACACCAGTCTCGCGTTTATGCGAAGGCGGGATTGGGCATAATGCGAGGTTTTGAATGGCCGAATACGTCCTGACCGCAACCAAGAATAGTACCCGCCCGGGATCTTTCTACGACCGCATCGAGCGTTTCTATGATTTGACGTTCAAGCTCAACGGCTATGGGCGCTCGCTCGACCAATACTTCGAAGCGCATCCGCTGCCGATCTTCCCCGACGCGAGAATTCTTGATGCGGGATGTGGGACAGGCACACTTACGCTGGCTCTGCTCAGAACCGTCAAAGCTCCAGTCAAATTAATGGCACTTGATCTTTCGGGTTCGTCAATGGCCACAGCGAAGAAGTATGTCAATAAGAACAACTCGCAACAGCAGCCAGTCCGCTTCACACAGGGAAATATCCTGGCGCTACCATATGCCGATGAAGCGTTTGATTTGGTGGTAACCAGCGGCGTGCTGGAATACGTGGCGCTCGATGAGGGATTGAGCGAATTGGCGCGCGTGATTTCACGGGGCGGTTATCTGCTTCAATTACCGATGCGTCCTTCTCTCGTCACGTCTCTTTTGGAAATGCTCTTTCGATTCAAGGCGCACCCAATGCGCGAAGTTTCCGAGACCACCGATCGATATTTTCAGCTCGTCAGCGATTATCGCTTCCCACCTTTTCATGTTATTGGCTGGTCAAGATCAGCCGTGCTCGCGCAGAAAATTTAGGAGCGCAAGCAGCGCTGTGTGCGGTCCGCAGGCATCCTGCCCGCGCATTCACTTCACTGGCACTAATCTCAAAATCCGATCGTCATCCTTTGCAGGCGAACCTCGCCCATCGCGATTCGATGTCGAAAAATAGATAAACCCATCCGGCCCTTCCGCGATGTCGCGTATCCGCCCATATTTCTTTTCCAAAAGATTCTCCTGGCTCACAACTTGTCGGCCATTAAGCACTACCCGAATGATGCGCGTCCCAACCAGGCAGCCAAAGAAAAAATTGTTCTTGAACTGCGGAAACTGCGAGTTGCGATAAAACATGCCGCTGGCGGGCGCACATGCCGGCGTGTATTCCAACACTGGCGATTCCATGCCTTCGTGAGTCGCGCGATGATGAATCACCGGCCAGCCGTAATTCTTGCCCCGCTCGAGAATGTTGACTTCATCGCCTCCACCCGGGCCATCGAAGCCGCTCGGACCATGTTCAGTCTCCCATAACAAATTCGTGCCCGGCTGAAAGTCGATTCCTTGCCCGTTGCGATTACCGTAAGTCCAAATCTCTGAGCGTGCATTGGGCCGGCCCACAAATGGATTGTCGTTCGGAACACTGCCATCGTCATTCACCCGCAAAGTTTTTCCCGCCAACGAATCAAGCTGTTGCGCCAACTCACGCTCGGTCGCGTCGCCCGTCGTTATATAGAGCTTTCCGTCAGGACCGAATCGCAGGCGGCATCCGGCGTGAAACTGCGCCGCGGGAATGTTCTCTACGATGACCTTTCGATCGGTGAAGCCGTTCGGTGTTTCGCGATAGCGAACCACGCGCACCTGTTGGCCATTCGCGTTGTAGGCGTACGAGAGATAGAGCAGATGATTCGAAGCAAACTGCGGATGCAGTGCGATGCTCATCAACCCACTCTCGCCTTTAGGCTCAACGTCAGGAACCACAAACAGCGGCTCTGGCCGCAGCCTCCCATTTTCGTAAACGCGTACGCGGCCCGGCCGCTCAGTGAAAATCATGCGCCCATCCGGCGCCCAAACGATCGACCAGGGGACTTGAAGATTTTCCACGACAGTTTCAACTTTGAAACTGGTCTGTGATTGAGGCGAGCTTTCAATGTCACCCGAACCCTTTCCCGGATGACTACAAGCCATCGCAAACAAAGTGACCAAGTAGAGTAATGCCGAGTACATTGATTTCATCTCACTAGTTTGACGCCATTACATTATGAAAGCTTCCATCCTCAGCCCGAATGGAATACCTTTTGAAACCACGCTTGTATTGACAATCCAAGCATCAGCGGCCCAGCAGCCCTTCCACCTTCTGCGTAATCTGCGAAATCTGCGGACCCTTTTCTCCCGCTATCTGCCGCCTGCTCACTGAGAAATATACTCATGCAGCAACTTCAACTCATCACCCTGCTCACTCAACTGCACTCTTAACAGATCGCGAATCGAAAGCATGCCGACAAACTTTTCGCCATCGACGACGGGCAGGTGACGGCTTCCGATTTTCTCCATTCGTTCGAGGGCTTGATGCGGTGTTTCGTCGCAACGGATCACCGCGCGCAACTCGCTGATCACTTCGCCCAGTCGGATAGCCGCCGCGTCACGCCGCAACACAACTACACGGCTCAGCAGGTCCCGCTCCGAGAAGACCCCTATTAACTTACCTTCGTCGTTCAGGACACATACAGCACCAATCTTTCGCTCCGCCATAAACTCCGCCGCCTCCAGCACACTGGCTGAGGCGCGCAAAGAATACGGCTCGCGATCCTGGATGACATCTCGGATAAACATCGTCATGCCTCCTGCTAACTCTTTCGACCGCCTTTCGGTCTATTGCTACGCTTTAAGTGCGAGCATTATATGAGAAGTCGGGAACGGTGTCTCTAGTGAAAGGTTAATAAATTGGTGACAAGTTCCGCGAATACCACCAACTTCAGTCGATCGGTTCCTCAAGTTGAGCCTAATGCATGAGTTGGCTGGACCGAGAGCAGGCCCTTCAGTGCTGTGCACGCGCGATGTTCCGAAGAGGTCTCAAAGGCCCAATCGCGTCTCACAAAATCCTAACCCGGGACAGCTTTTGAACTTTTTCGATCTCGTCGATAACGGCTTGCGAACGGGTAAAAGGAATTTGATGGCCCGTCTTTGGCAAGAGGATCAAGCGTGATTTCGGCAGGGCCTGATGCAGGCGCTCGGCGTTATCTTTCTCCGGGACGATCAAATCAGAATCGCCGGCCAGGATCGACACGGGAATGGTAATCTCAGGATACCGAGGACTCAATCGTTTCAAAGAATCATTCAGCGATACTTCATCGAGTGAGTACGCCTTTATTTTCTTTGGCCTGGTCCATTCAGAGAGCACGGACCGCAGATAATTCTTCGGCACCGGATCCGGCGAAAATGCTTTTTTCAATTCGCTGCGCACGAAAGTGGCCGCAAACAAAGGCGTCAACACAAAGTTCACCGCGTCGCCGATCACCGGCACAGCGGGAAGCTCGCTCACCAACGAAACATCCTGGCTTTCATAAACCGCCGGAGCAACCAGCACGACCCCAGCTATTTCTTGCGGATAATTGATCGCATAGACAAGCGCCAGCGCGCCGCCCCAGGAATGACCGACAACAATCGGGCGCTCGACATGGAGTTGCTTGAGCGCGTCGTGAAGCAAACGCGCCTGAACTTCGACGGTTACGTCGACATGCTTCGGCCGCTCGCTGCGACCATGGCCCGGACGATCGAAAGCGATGGCCCTATGAAGTGCTGAAAGCGGACCAAACACCCGCGTCCAATCCTGACCTGAACCGGGATTGCCGTGAATAAGAACCACTGGCCGGCCCTCACCCTTGATGACAAAATGCAGGCGCGTGCCATCAACGGTCACGAATTTTGAGATGTACGTTGAACGCTCCGATTGAATCTTCAGGCCGGAGTTTCGAAGCCTGTCGGCGTTAACCTTCGCGCTGATTTCAGCGTTGAGGCTTGCGCGCGAATCATCCGAAAGATCAGCCGAAAGATTCTGCGCGCTCTGCGATTGAGAGCTCGACAGGAGCAATCCGCTACCCAGCACTAGTTGAACGCCGAACTTCATGGAGAAACCCTCAGTCCCGAGACATTTTCAGCAGCATACGCCGACCCGCTATCGCAGGCCGTTCTGACTCACGGTCGCAACCGCCCGCAGTGCTGACACGTGGTCGATGGCTTCGACAACCGCTTCGGGGCGCGTGAAGGGAATTTGGTGGCCGGTCTTTTCCAGAATGATCAGTTCAGAGTGGGGGAGGGTTTCGTGCAGGCGATGGGCGTTCTCTTTGGCGGGGACGATCAGGTCTGAGTCGCCCGTAATGATCGTGACGGGAACGCGAATATTTGGGTAACGTGAAGTGAATTCCGGGAGAGAGTCATTCAGCAGCGCATCGTCGACGGAATACCACTTGACCTTCTTCGGCCGTGTCCATTCAGCGAGGACGTGCCGCAGATAGTTCTTTGGAACGCGATCCGGCGCAAAGGCCTTTGCAATATCGGTCCGCACCAGCCAAGCCGCTAGCAGTGGCGTAAATAGAAGATTCAAAACATCACCAATGACTGGCCAGCCCGGAGCTTTGCTGAGAAAAGAAACGCCGTCATCGCTGTCGAAGGCTGCGGGCGCCAGCAGGACTGCACCGGCCAGTTCATTCGGGAACGCTAGCGCATACGCCAATGCCAGCGAGCCTCCCCAGGAATGACCGACAATAATGGGCATCTCAACATTGAGTTCCTTCAGTGCGCTGTTAAGCATCTGTGCCTGCACCTCGACGGTTATGTCACGATGGTTGGGACGATCACTGTGGCCGTGGCCGGGACGATCGAAGGCAAATGCGCAATAATGAGACGATATAGGACCGTATAGTCTCGACCAATCCTGACAAGAGCCCGGATTACCATGAATCAAGACGACCGGACGACCGGCGCCTTTGATTACGAAATGCAGACGCGCGCCGTCGACCGTGACGAATTTCGATTGAGCCTGAGGATAGTGGTGAGCGACGCGAGAAGCGACATAACGCTGCTTGAGTCTTCCGGTTACATTCACGATTGGTGCAGCTCTCTCGGTGCATCCCCGATGTTAGTGGTAGCCATACGCGTCTAACCACAGAGACAGAGAGGCACAGAATTTTAGGGGGAAAATCTTCGTTCGGCCAGGGGAGACCACGCTAACGCAAATTATCGATCTGTCGACTTCGCAGGTTTAGACGCGGGCGAGAGAGATTTGGTTACATTTTCCAAACGAGTGATTCGCAGCGCCTGGCGCGTGAGTAATTGTGTAAGGCCACCGGGTACCAGCGCCCGCACAACGGCGTGGCCCACGCGTGGCGGCATCGCGACGCCACGTTGGCCTAAAGCGTATTCGCTTTCCCAATAGCTGGGGACAAATTTCGATTTGAATCGACGCAGCCCTTCGAAGTTATAGAAGCCGCCCAGCCGCCGAGCCGCCACGCGCAGCGCCCGCTCAACCACCGGATGCTCGCCGGTTGTCACGTCGTCTTCGCCCTCCGTGGTCAGCGGCGCCGTTCCTAAAGTCGCCAGCAGCGCTCCTTCCGCCTTCAATCTTGCCAGGGCTTCGACGATCAGCAGTGTGGCCGTTCCCTGCGGAGCATCAGGCTCGCGCAAAACGTCTTCGAGATACCAGCCTTTGCGCGCCGGAATCGGGCTGGCGGCAAGAAAGCCCATCAGCTTGCCGTTCAAACGCGCCGCGAAGTACTTCTTGTGTTCAGAATGGAGAAATGGATCCAGCGCCACCAGCCAGCCAAAGGTCGTCGCCGACGGTCGCGTATCGAGCCAATGCATGCAGAGTTCAGCCGTCTCTTTCTTCAGCGTCGCGTCGACGTCCTCGGCGATTATTTCGACTTCAACGCCAGACCGACGGGCCTGGTTCACGCCAGCGCGCAGTTTCTTGGCGACGTCACCGCGTGGATTCCAGGTCTTAAGATCGAAGTAAGGCGAGGCGCCCACTTTGACCGCCGTGAAATCGCGTGGAGACAATTGTCGTGCGAACTGAGCAGTGGTCGGTACAAAGGCAACGACGCGACCTTTCTTTTTTGCAAACGCGGCGAAATGTCGCGCCAGGGCGGCGGCTTCATCAGGGGGCGCGAGCGGGTCGCCGGCGGCCAGCCATACTCTGCCGAATTCGCCATAAATGACCGCGCCGTCAATCTCCGGTGTGGACCACAGGAGCGCTCCGGGCGCGATGCTCACGAGAGAATGCGGATTGTAGCCGTAGATCGTCTGCAGGCGTAGCAACTCGCCGCTTGGATCGGAAGTATGTTGCCGCCGCCGCTCGGCGAGCGCGAAGTTGATACGCGCTTTCATATAACGCGCCGTGTAACCCGCGCCGCTACCCGCAGCCAACCACCATATCTGTCGAACTGGAATGAACATTGAGGGCGAATTCCTTTTACGCCAATATGCTCGGTTTAGTCAACCCGTTTCGTTAGATAACAGCCAATGGCGTTGGGTTTCCAGGTCAGAGCGGGCGGTTAAGGCTAAGATCGAGGAAACCCTTGACTGAAAGTGAAAAGGATTTGAATTAGAACAAAAACTTCAGCCGAATAGTGTACCTTGCGCGGTAGGTCTGCGAAAAGTCTTCTCCCTCGCATGGCGCTCGCTACCGACGCGATGCTCGTTAAATCCAAGCCGTCTGCAATAGACCTCGAAGAGCTTCTCTTGCGCGTCCCAGTATTGTCCCTTACCACGCATGCGTTCGCCAAAGACGCTGGAGTTCAGTTTGCCGCCGCGAGCATCCCGAATGCGATTCAGTATGCGGTCCGCCTTGGTCGGCAGCTTCTCACGCAACCGTTGTTCGAAGTACGGAGCGACGCTCCCGGGCAGGCGCAGCATATTTATGAAGGCCCGCGACGCACCGCAGTCCTTGGCCCGCTGAAGAAGGCCGGGGATGTCTGTAGTCAATCCTGGAATCGTCGGTGCGATGCCGATACCTACATCGATGCCTGAGGTAGCGAGCGTCTTCATTGCTTCGAAACGCGCGTTGGGCGAAGGCGCGAACGGCTCGACGGCGCGTGCGATGTCGTAATCAGCAAATGGAATCGAAAAGAAAACGGTGACGCTGGCATCGGTAGCAAGTCTCTGGAGCACGTCGACGTCGCGGCGAATCAACGCTGACTTGGTAACGATGCCGACGGGATTGCGAAACTCGGCGCAAACTTCCAGACAACGGCGAGTCAGTTTGTAGTTAGATTCGAGCGGAATGTAGGGATCTGACGTAAACGAAAACACTATCTCATCGCCCTTCCACGAGGGCCTCATCAATTCATGGCGCAAAAGCTCCGGCGCGCACATCTTCACGACAATCTTTCTTTCAAAGTCGGTGCCCGCGCCGTAGCCAAGATACTCGTGCGTCGGCCGGCTGAAACAATACGTGCAGCCGTGGATGCAGCCTCTATAGCAATTGATCGAGTAGTCGAATGCCACGTCAGGGCTGTCGTTCCGGCTGATGATCGAGCGCGTTTCAGTCTCTTCAAATACTTCGATCCTGGCGGCGGGCGGCTCGCCAATCCATTCGACAGAGTGCGTCAGCCAGGGATTTGGAGGATTTTCGATGTAGCGCATGTCTGCAATCCTGTATTACCGATGAAACAGATAGTAGCAAAAGGGGCGGAATTTTGCGAGTTGAATTTTCGGGGAAAGAGTTTAACCGCAGAGGACGCGCGGAGGGCGTTTCAGAACCGCGTGCGGTAGCGACCGGCCTGGGTACGCAGTCGTCCCGACTGCCCTCTAAGTCTAGCATGACCCACACACAAGCAGTCGGGACGACTGCGTACCCAGACACCGCTCGCGGTTCTGAAACTACGGTCGCGGCGTTTATTTCTCAGTATTATTGTTGCGGTCGGACGGTCACGAAGCTCGTTTCGCCACGGCGATTGATCAGCAGGAGCGCCGGCTTGTTTCCGCTTTTGTCGATGGCGCCGCGCAAGTCGGTGGACGAGCGAACCGGTTGCCGGTTCACCTCCTGAATTACGTCGGCCCGCTGAATGCCGGCGGCCGCAGCCGGTCCTGCCGGATCGACTGAATCTATGACGACGCCCTGAGTGCCCGGACGCAGATTGAGTTCCGAGGCGATCTCCGGCGTCAAAGGCTCGACGGTAACGCCCAGCTTCCCTGCTCCGCCGGCGTTAGGACCGGCCTCGCTTTGCTCTCCCGTTTTCGTATTTTCCGCGGTGAACTCGCCGAGCGATAATTTGATCTTCTGCTCGCGATTATCGCGCAGGATCGTGAGCGTGACTTCGGTACCGGGCGCCATGCTC
>QHXE01000388.1:8166-8537 GCA_003222835.1 Acidobacteriota bacterium
AGCGGTGCCGGATTGCACCGACTCGACGATCACGCCTTTCGTTTCAGACATTCCCAGGCTTGTAGCCATGTCCGAAGTTACCCGTCCAATTTTTACCCCGAGTTGGCCGCGGCGAACCTTGCCGCCCTTCAGCAATTGATCCATAACCGAGCGGGCCATGTTGGAAGGAATTGCGAAGCCGATTCCGATATTGGCGCCGCCGGCGCCCGGCAGAATTTGCGAATTGATCCCGATCAGTTCACCCACGGTATTCACGAGCGCGCCACCCGAGTTGCCCTGATTGATAGGCGCGTCGGTTTGCAGAAAGTCTTCAAAGTTGCCACTCCCTATGCCGGCTCCGGAGCGGCCTTTCGCGCTGATGATGCCCATCG
>QHXE01000893.1 GCA_003222835.1 Acidobacteriota bacterium
CAGCCGTCGCTGAGGTGAATTCCTGGAACAATTCTCTCCGCGCCGTCTCGCAGGTTTTTCAAACAGCAAGCTTGCTCGATCATGGCGTTTTGCTGGAACTTCAACTCCCACTCACCTCCAAGCGGCTTGACTGCTTTGTGACAGGGTATGACAGCAAAAAAGCGCCTAACGCAGTCATTATAGAGCTAAAGCAGTGGAGCGGCTGCAAAGGCGCATCTGGAAAGAACGAAGTTGCCGCTTTCGTCGGCGGCAATATCCGCGTCAGCAGAGGCTCGGCCACGCCGATGGGTCGCCCGTCACGGAGACGATCTACACGCACGTGATCAGCGAAGACGGAAAGCGAATTGCGGCGCAACTTGGCAACGCAGTTTGGGGAATTTTGGACGCTAGTTGGACGGAAATTACAACTAGATTGCAAACAAATTAATGGAAGTTCCCGGAAATTCTGGAACCGTCCGTACTCGTCGGCACGACCCCTTGCAGGTTGAGATCCTGTTCCCCCAGGGTCTGTGAGCCGTCCTCGTTTCTAGGACCCAGTTGAGGACAACGGTTCGGTTATTAGTCGCGTCTTTGTAGGAGTAACGCAGGTTTTTCTTTTGCAATAGCTAACAGTCGGAGTGCCGAGCTTTGTGGTTTGCGGGAGCCTTGTTCCCAACTTCGGAGAGTTCCGACGCGAGTACAAAGGAATTCCGCAAATTCCGGCTGGCTAAATCTCAGACGAGTTCTGATGCGGCGAATTTCAGCAGGTCTCATTGAGACGGGCTCAAAAGCCACACGTGATACGCGCATTTTCGTTTTTTTTCCTGCACGATACTTCTTAGCCTCAACAAACCCGGAGATCATCTTGTTGAATAGTCTGTTGTTCATTGCCCCTCCTCCCGCAGTTCACGAATGAGATTAGATAATGTCTTTTTCTGTTTTTGGGTCAGGTTGTCCTGCTCATTCTTGTTAAAAACCATCAACAGAAAAATCTGTCCATCTCGCTCGATGTAGTAGTACATATACCGAAACCCTCCACTCTTTCCTTTGCGTCTAGTAGGGTCGGCGGCCCGAGACTTCCGAACACCTGAAGTCCCTTCTATCACGGAACCGCGCTTCGGGTTTTCAAGCAGGTCGTTCTGAATTTCCAGCAATACGTCATCAGCGCGGTGTTTCGCAAGAGCCTTTAGGCGCGTTGTAAAAGCCGGAAACTCTATGAACTCTAACACACTGTTATACTACAACAGAGTAGTACCATTGTCAAGGGGTTCGCTGTGCTATATCGTCAGTGACAGACGGACGCCGAATATACCCGCGACGGGGATTTTGCCAGCTATTACGAACGGCCGGACGAAGAAATGCTTGCCCTCTGGCGAACCGGTGTCGAGGAAACGCGAAACATTATCGCGAATGACTGGGCATCCATGTGACAGGAGGAACGTCAAATCGGCAAACGTCGTGGACACCTCTTCATCGGTGATGTTTGTCCTTCCAGTCATCGAGGCGATCAAGCGCTTCCATGTCGGAGATTTCACCGGTTTCGACGAGCACGTTCAGCGCTCCGGTGGCGGTCGATCGGCTGTCGGTCGTC
>QHXE01000894.1 GCA_003222835.1 Acidobacteriota bacterium
CTGTTCGTCGAAAACGCAGGCACAGGCTCCGAATTGTACGAATGAGCGACATGCATGGTTGCATTTTCAAACGATTTTCACTTGAGTATAGCAGCAGAAGGCGACACGCAGAAAGCAAAAGAAAGTAGGCAGCGGGCAGCAAGGAGTGGCAGGAAGAAATGCCGTCGTTCTGAAACCGACAACATTATCAACTCACGCAGGCCCGAGATTCTGGGCGCCCGATATCGCGCCGGTAGTGCATTCCCTCCCAATTGACATCCGCTATTGCCTCATAGCAACGCGTCAAGGCGAGATCGAGGCTGCTTTCTGTGGCTGTAATTCCCAGGACACGGCCACCGGCAGTGAGCCATTCTCCGCGCTCGCCTCTCTCAGTAGCAGCATGAAACACGGCAACGCGTTCATGTCGGTCCGCGAGATCGAGGCCTTTGATCTGCGCGCCCGTTTCCGGGGATCCGGGATATCCCCTCGAAGCGAGCACCACACACGCGGACGATTCGCCAGACCAATCGATCTCAAGTTCACCCAGTCTCTGTTCAGTAATCGCTTCGAAGATTTGGGCTAAATCACTCCGCAGTCTCACCAAAATCGCTTGAGTCTCAGGATCTCCGAGACGAACGTTATATTCCAAAACGCGCGGACCGTCGGCAGTCAAAATCAGCCCGATAAACAGAATGCCGCGGAAGGGAAAGCCTTCGTCCCACGCTCCCTGCAATGTCGGCTCGACAATATCACGGACAATATTGTCTTGCATTGCGTCGTCCAGCACGCTTCCATCGGTAATTGATCCCATGCCACCCGTGTTCGGACCGATATCATTCTCGCCCACGCGTTTGTGATCGCGCGCAGCAGGCATTAAGCGAAAATCCTTACCGTCCGAAAATAACAGCAAAGATACTTCACGCCCTGAAAGCGCCTCTTCGATCACGATTCGATTAACCGCTTCGGGACTAACGGCCCCGCCTGACAGATCTCTAACCGCTTGGACAGCTTCTGAACGTGATGTCGCTACGACAACGCCTTTTCCGGCCGCGAGTCCGTCGGCTTTAACAACTACGGAAGCTTTCTCGCCCCCAAATTCGCCGCTTTGCAATATCTCAATGGCTTCGTCTGGTGAGGGCGCGATGCGGTAACGGGCGGTCGGAACGCGGTGCCGACGCAT
>QHXE01000389.1 GCA_003222835.1 Acidobacteriota bacterium
ACAATCTCTAAACCCTTTGCGCCTTTAGGTTTTCTGTTCTCTGCGGCTTTGCGCGAACCGCAAGCTGAGTTTCTCGCAAAGTCGCAAAGAAAGGAAAGACGAAAGACGCAAAGAGATAGTATGAACCAAAGTCTCAAGCTAGTTTTCGCTCTTGCGCTGACCCTTATTTTATTCGGAACGGCGCCTGCTCAAGCACGCCGCCCGATAATGCCCGCGGACATCCTGCGTATCGCTTCCCTCAGCGAAGCCGAAGTTTCGCCCGATGGTGAATGGGTCGCATACACCGTATCGAGCACCGACGGCAACCAAACAGTCAGCACGCTGTGGCTGGTTCGGCCAGGCGAAAGATTTTTCAGGATTCCGACCACCGGTCGACCACCCGAGCAGCGGCGCAATCCGGAAAGTCCAATAACACCTGGCCGGCCGTTACTGCCCTCCGGCTGGAACGCTACGAATCCGCGTTGGTCGCCTGATAGCAAAAGCATCGCCTTCGTTTCCACCCATGAAGAGCGACACGGCATTTGGGTAACGGACCTCGCAGGGCGGGCGCCACGATTTGTTGCGAGCGTGCGTGAGACAAATTTCTTCATCAATTATGCGGGCGAGTCATTCGCGTGGTCGCCCGATTCGAAAATGATCGCCTTCGTCTCGGCGAGCGATGAGCCTGACCAGGACTTCATTGGTAACTCAAGCAAGAGCGACGATCCGCGGGTTGTTGATCGCATTCAATACAAGTCTCGCACGTCTCTCGCTGACCGTCTGCGCACTCATCTCTGGATCGTCAACGCAGAAAAGACGGACAACGAGCCACGCCAATTGACCTCAGGTCCGTATTACGATCATGCACTGAGCTTCAGCCCGCGCGGCGACGAGATCGCGTTTCTCTCAAATCACGAAGCCGACCCTGACGCGAATAACAACTCAGACATTTTCGCCGTCAATCTACAGGGACAAACTCGCCAAGTAACGCAGACCGTCGGCTGCGAGTATGAGCCGGCGTGGTCGCCCGATGGAAAATGGATCGCTTACACCGCCACCAAACGCGATGTGACGACGATCGATAGCATCGCGGAAGATGCTCACGTTTGGATTACGTCGGTGAGTGGAGACAACCGGCGCGAGTTAACAGCGAACTTGGACCGGCGCGCGCGCTCTCTGCGATGGCGATCTGATAGCCAAGCGGTTTATTTTTCTGCGAACGATCGCGGACAGAGTCTCGTTTACGAAACCGAGTTGGATCAGGGCAAGGTGCAAGCGCTCTTTGGCTCGGTGAATCAAATAGGAAGCCGCACCACGTTTCCAGAGTTAAGAGGCTCGCTCGATTCCGGCGCTCCGATCATCGTCGATCAGCACATTCAGGCCAGTTCGTTTAGCGTTTCTAATCAGATGGGGGACGGCGAGTTTGCGTCTAGCCAAAATCGATTACGCTTCCAACAAAGCACCGTCGCGGCCATAATCAGCGATCCTGTGCATCCGGCAGAACTATGGATTGGAAGAGGAAATATCCTGAGACGCGTCACGACCCATAATGATGCTTTCCGGCGGTCTGTTACTTTAGTTGAGCCCGAAGAGCTTCGATTCAAAACTTCCGATGGCGCGGAGATTCAAGGTTGGTTGATGAAACCATTGGGTTGGCGCGAAGACCGCAAGTACGCGATGATTCTCAGCATTCATGGCGGGCCGCATGGGATGTATGGCTACGCTTTCAATCCAACTTTCCAGGTTTATGCCGCGCAAGGCTATGCAGTACTTTACTTCAACCCGCGCGGTTCAAACGGCTACGGACAGAAGTTCTCTGACGGCACGCTGAGCGAATGGGGCGGTGGCGATTACCGAGATTTGATGGCCGGGGTTGATGAGGCACTGCGCCGCTATTCGTGGATTGATCGTGACCGCTTAGGAGTTACAGGCGGCAGCTATGGTGGATTCATGACGAACTGGATCGTTACACAGACCCCGCGCTTCAAGGCCGCGGTGTCAGTCGCGAGCGTCAGCAATCTCGTCAGTTTCTATTCGACTTCGCTTTATCAGGACTTGATTCATGCGGAGTTTGGCGGCTTTCCCTGGGACAATTACGACTTGCTCTGGCAATGGTCGCCGCTGCGCTACGTGAAGCAGGCACTTACGCCCACACTTTTCATTCACGGCGAACAGGACAACGACGTGCACATCACGCAAGCTGAAGAGATGTACATGGCATTGCGTCGTCGTGGCGTCGAAACTGTACTCGTTCGTTATCCGCGCGAGGGCCATGGCCTGCGCGAGCCAAAGCATCGCGTCGATGCGCTGGAGCGAACGCTGGTGTGGTTCGATAAATTTTTGAAGTAAAGAGAGGTAAGAAATGTTGACGCATATAGTTGTTTGGAAGTATCGGGCGAATGTTCCACCAGCGACGCGTAAAGATCATGTCGACCGGCTCCGCTCGTTGCGTTCGATTGTGCCGGGAATTGAAAACCTATCAGTCGGCTTCGATACGCTGCATCTTTCGCGCTCGTTCGATACCGGGCTGGTGGGAGTCTTTCGCGATCGCGCGGCTTTGGATGCTTACACCGTGCATCCCGACCATATGAAGGTCGCGGAATTTGGCCGCGGCATCAGCGATATCGTGGCGTCGGTCGATTTCGAAGATTGAGAACATCAAGGTTTTTCTTCGCGTCTTACGTCTTTCTGTTCTTGGCGGCTTTGCGAGAACCGAAACTCTGACTTTCACGCAAAGTCGCAAAGAAAGGAAAGACAAAAGGCGCAAAAGATCAAATGAAGTCGTTGTAAAGATCTCGATTCGATGAAGCGCAAGATTTTATTGATGACGTTGGGACTTGTGGTTGTCTCCCAACTTCCTTTTGCGTATCGCCGTTACCGCCTCGGCCGCCTTCACGATTCAATTCAACAGCTCGCTTCGCAACGAATCGTTCAGCCTGGGGAGAGCGAGTACATCGATTACAAAGGAGTAATTCACGTTCATTCTTCGCTCGGCGGGCACAGCACCGGCAACTTCCGAGAATTGATTTCTGCCGCCAGGGCTAATCAACTCGACTTCATAATCATGACAGAGCATCCACAAGCGGACTTTGACACGGCGTTGATGACTTTGTCTGGCGTCCATAGCAGCGTGCTGTTCGTGAATGGCAATGAGGTCGTGACGTTGGATGGCGACCGATTGCTATTGTTTCCCGGCTCCACAGATGCAGCTTCAATGAGCGCGAAATCAACGCGGGAGGTTGTTGATTTGCAGAAAGCATCTGGGGGACTCTCGATCGCTGCTTATCCAACCGATTCTCAAATCTGGCCATCAACTTCCGTCGATGGAGTCGAGGTCTACAATCTATTCACAAATGCACGCGCCGCGAACCCAGCCGTGTTGTTCTTTGACGGTCTTTGGTCTTATGGGCGCTATCCTGAACTGATGTTCGCAAATTTTTTCGTTCGGCCGGCGGAAAACCTGAAGCGATGGGATGAAGCGATCGCTAGAGACAGGCGCAAATTGGTGGCTACTTCTGGCAACGATGCGCATTCGAATATTGGACTGAGTGTGAACGATGCTTCCGGCAAACAATGGCTGGGCGTCAAACTCGACCCTTATGAACGAAGTTTCCACATCGTCCGCACGCATTTGCTAATCAAAAAAGACCGAGAATTCACCCGCGAGTCGTTACTCGATGCAATTGCGAATGGCCATTGCTACGTGTCGTTCGATCTTTTTGGCGACCCAAAGGGCTTTACCTTGCAAGTCACAATCCCGGAGCATCGAATCATGGGAGACGAAATCGAGTTAGTGGACGGCTTGCGTTTGTTGGTCAGCGCCCCGCTCGCGAGCCGCATCGTTCTTTACAGAGACGGAAGCGGAATCGATGAAAAATCAGGTACGAAAGTCGAGTTTCCCATTAACTCCAAAGGCGCCTATCGAGTCGAAGCATATCTGGATTCTCTGCCCGCGCCTGCCACGGGCAAGCCGTGGATTCTGTCAAATCCGATTTACGTCAAATAAAGTTGTTCTTCTTTGCGAGTTACGCCGTTTCTTTTTGCGGCTTTGGCGCGAACAGTTAAACCCGAGTTTTCACGCAAAGACGCCGGTAGTGTCCTTTCAAATTAGGACACTGCCAAGACGCCACGTGTCTTGAACGCCGGAGCAAGCTTGTGTTAATCTGTGTTTGGCCTGGTTGACCCGTTGCCGGCCCCTTCTTCACATTCCCGAATAAAGACGACAATGGTACCTAAGGCGAGCCAATTCGATTTCGAGTGGTGGGTTGTTCAAAAGCGCGCTGTCTATGTTACGGCGATGGTGCTCGGACTGTCGGCGATAGTGGCTGGGGCGAGCCTATATGTCTGGAAGTACGGCAACCCGCTCAAGAGCATTGCCGCGCGATCTGATTCACCGGCGGGCGCGCGATTCATGTCTTTCGAAGGCGACGTGCGGGTGGTTCGCGCCGCGACGCGGCAGGTAGTTTTCGCCAACAACGATATTCAGCTATATCCGGGCGATACAGTGCAGACCCAAGCAGATGGCCGCGCGCGCATCGGCATGGCGGACGGTTCGACGGTCGTCGTTCGGCCCAACAGCACTATTATTATTCGGGATAACGCCAGCGCTGAAGACGGCAAGCGCTCGAACGTTCACGTCGTGGTCGACAGCGGCCAGATGCTTGTGCGCACTGAACAGCAGAGCGAAAACAACAAGAACGTGATCGAGACGGCGAAGACGCAGACCCAGATCGCCGGCCAAACCCAAGCGAGCTTTGGCGTCAATCCGGAAGGCACTGAAGAGATTCGCGTCAACAGCGGCAGAGTCGACAGCTCGAACAGGGCCGGCGAACGCCTGTCGGTGCAAGGCGGTGAGTATGTTTCCGTCAATCAATCCGGGACTATGTCGAAGCCCCAGCGCTTGTTGGACGTGCCGCAAGCCTTGCAGCCGCACGATCTCGAAAAGATTCCGGCGAGCAGCAACGCTTCCGCGAGCGTCGTGCTGCGTTGGCAAAAACCTCAGTCGGGCGTACCTTCATACTATCGTGTCGAAGTTGCAACCTCGCCCTTCTTTGTTCCCGAAGGAAAAGTGATCGAGCGCGATCAATTGATAGTGACGCAGTTTGAGGCGAGCGATCTGCGTTCTGGCGCTTACTTCTGGCGCGTGCGCGCAACCGCCGCTTCGGGACAAACCAGTGACTGGAGCGAGCCATTAAAATTCATCGTTACGACCCAAGGCAATAATGGAGCTGAGGTTCCGGTAGCCAATCTGTCTGCCCTTCATCTCGGTGGCAATGTCTACATAATTCGCGGTATCAGTTCTCCCGGCGTGACGTTGCGCGTCGCGGGCCGTGAAGCAACTGCCGCGAATGATGGTAGCTTTCAAATTCAGGTTAGCGCGTCTCCAAGTACCCGAGAGGTAACTGTTTTGGCCTCCGACTCACAAGGGAACAGCAGCCAATATCGCGTGACGCTCATCCGAGCGAGTTAAGAAACGTTTTCCTCATATTTGACGGCCCCGCAGGCAAATCCTTTTCAATGGCACAGACCTGGGTCTGTGTTTAGTGGAGAACGCAGACCCAAAGTCTGTACAGCTCGCGAATGAACAGGCAGGTCATAATCCTAACTGATGTCAAGGCCGAACCGACAGGCGAAGTGTTTGAAATCCTTAGTGCGGCAGACATTTCGTTCCTAGCCACGGACTTGCGCGAGACACGCAAGACCGCAGCATCGACTTCGGCTGATAGTAATCCTAATTCCTGTCCGCCGCTGGCGGTCATTTACGAAGTGCGCGCTGATTCGAACGCAGAAAAACTTGCGCTCGTTATTCGATGTGCGGCCACGGAGTGGCCTTCAGTTCCGGTTGTTGCTTGCCGCGTCGAGCTAACTGAGCGACTGAAGTGTGGCGCGACCCCACTCACCACTGAACAGCTAAAGCTACTCGGCTTTCGTGCAGTTGCCGACAGCCCGGCACAATTGCCTGCCTTGTTAAGGCAAGTCGAGGAAATTCCGGGCACTGGTGAATTGAAGCTGCCCGATGAATTCAAGAGTATTCCTGAAAGGGGTGCATTCTCGCTCCCGACACACGCACGCAGTGAAGAACTGCGAACCGCATTCGCGTTGCTGGCGTCGCTTCACCTCGCGTCGAGTCAAAAAGAGGCCGCTCAGGCGGCGCTCGCCGGAGTCGCGCGGCTGATTAACGCCGATCGCTGGTCGATATTCCTGGTATCGCAAGCGTCCACCGAGAATTTGACGTTCGCCCCACTCACCAGCGGTGATGTTTCTACAAATGGTGAGTTAGCATTCGATGAGGAATGGCAGGACGAACTAGTTGACGGTTTCGCCCAACCTGCCAAAGCGGAAACCAGCGCCACGCATGAAGCCGCAGCGGTGATGAAAGCCGTCAGGATGAGCGAGCATGGTCGTCGCGTAATGGCCGTGCCTTTGATCAAGAGCGAAAGAGTTCTCGGGGTGTTGGAAGGTATCCGTAGCAGTGGCGACCGGCATTCATTCTCACGATCCGAAACGGCGTTGCTCGAGGCGCTGGCGATTTCGATCGCGGCGGCACTCGCCAATTCCGTGCGCATCGCCGAAGCCGAACGCTTATCGCTCACTGATGATCTCACCAGGTTGCACAATGCGCGTTATCTGCGCCAGTTTTTGGTGAACGAGATCAAACGTGCCCGTCGTTACAGCTCGAGTGTTGCGGCGATATTTCTCGACCTTGATGATTTCAAGCTGGTAAACGATCAGCATGGGCACCTGGTCGGCTCGCATGTGCTGATGGAAGTCGCAGCGCTGCTTTTGCCATCGGTGCGCGACACCGATTGCGTTGTGCGATATGGGGGCGATGAATTTCTACTAATATTGCCGGATGCGCGACTGGAGGACGCTCTGCAGGTTGCCGAACGCACCCGCGCTAAAATCGAGCGCCATCAATTTAACGGCGGTCGTCGATTGAAAATCTCGCTGACGGCCAGTTTAGGAGTGGCGACTTTCCCCCAACATGCGTTGTCGCCGCAGCAGTTGATTGCCTGTGCCGATCGGGCGATGTATCATGCGAAGGCCGCCAACAAGAACTGTGTTTGGGTTGTGCACGACTCGACCGCAGCTCGTGCAAGCGACCATCCCGATACCGACCCGACAATCCCGACTCAATTTCAAAGAATTCCCGACGAAAAGTTAATTTCGTAATAGCGTTACCGCGCGAATAGTTGTATCTTTACCTTTGGGCTCTGCTTCGAGTTGTTTTGCGGATTTTGCCAGGCCACTCGCGACATCGCGGTTCCTAAGCTGCTTCGGATAATGACCGCTTACCTCTTCGGGCAAATTCATCATTCAGTTAGGGATTTTTTTCTCAGATGGCGTTCAAATCACTGTTTAGTCTGTTCTCCAGCGACCTGGCAATTGACCTAGGCACGGCCAATACCCTGGTTTACGCGAAAGGGCGCGGCATCGTGGTCTCGGAACCTTCGATCGTTGCCATCAACAAAGTAACCAACGCCGTCGAGGCCGTGGGCCGCGACGCCAAAGACATGCTGGGGCGCACGCCGGGTAACATCGTCGCAATCCGTCCGATGAAGGATGGCGTGATTGCGAACTTTGAAGTGACTGAAAAGATGTTGCAGCACTTCATTCGCAAAGCGCACAACGGCAAGACTTGGGTCAGCCCACGCGTGGTCATCGGCATCCCTTCAGAAATTACCCAGGTCGAGCGGCGCGCGGTCGAAGACTCGGCTTACCGCGCCAAAGCATCCGAAGTTTATCTCGTCGAAGAAGCGATGGCTGCGGCGATCGGCGCCGGACTGCCAATCACTGAAGCGTTCGGCAACATGATCGTAGACATCGGCGGTGGCACGACGGACATCGCGGTGATTAGCTTGAGCGGCATCGTTTACTCGAAATCGGTGCGCGTCGCCGGCAACGAGATGGACGAAGCCATAACCCAGTACATCAAACGGAAATACAATCTGCTGATCGGCGAACGCACGGCTGAGGCGATCAAGATCGAACTCGGCTCCGCGTTTCCACTGGACGAAGAACTCTCGTTCGAAGTGCGCGGACGTAATCTGATCGAAGGAATCCCAAAAACGATTACGATTACCGACGAAGAAATTCGTGAGGCTTTGGCCGATTCAGTCTCGACGATCATCAATGCGGTCCGCGTCGCGTTGGAACGGACACCTCCGGAACTGTCCGCCGACATCGTCGAGCGGGGCATCGTCCTCACCGGCGGCGGCGCGCTCTTGAAGAACCTCGACAAACGACTCTCAATTGAAACCGGTCTCCCGGTTTCGTTGGCCGAAGATCCGCTTGCTTCGGTCGTGCTGGGTACGGGCAAGATGCTTTCAGACTTTGATTTGCTCAAGCGGGTGAAATGGGACAATAGCTTGACGAGCGGAATGTAACAAGATTGCGGCGTGCGGATTTCGGATTGCGGATTGGATTCGCACCGAAGTTGAAATAAAGCAGGACAATTCGCAATCCGAATTCCGCAATTCGCAATTCAGCCATGGCTGCCATTCGCACTCAGAGAGAAATTCGTCAGCGCGCTCCCTGGTGGCTGATTGCTCTGCTGGCTCTGAATTTCGGCTTGATGACCTACGATGCTCGGGACGTTGCTACTAAACAGCGCAAGATTCGCACGATGGCGCAAACGGTCGCCGATCCTTTCGAGCGCGCCGGCGCGGGCGTGGGGAATTGGATCGGCGGATTCGTTGGCAGTTTCGGCGAACTGCGGCGCGCTTCCGCGGAGAACCAGCAATTACGCGAACAGGTCAAGCAAATGCAAATGGAGCTGCGCGACAATGCTCCAAAAGCGGCCGAGGCTGAGCGGCTCGAAAAACTTCTCGCCTTAAGTGCCAACCTCACCTACAAAACAGTCGCCGCGCGCGTGATTGCGAGAGATCCTTCGATGTGGTTCGACAATATCACCATCGATAAAGGCCGCTGGGCCGGCGTGGAAGTCAACATGCCTGTGGTCACGCCCGAAGGTATCGTCGGTCGCGTAATCTCGACCAGTCCCTTGAACGCGCAGGTGATGCTGATCACCAACGAGAAATCCGGTGCCGGCGCTATCGTTGGCCAACTGGGCCAATCGAGCGCGTTGGGATCGATCAAGGGTCTCGGTGAATCCGGCCTGTTGGACATGCGTTACGTTTCCGGACTTGAAAAGGTCCAGTCCGGCGATATCGTCAAGACCACCGGGCAAGATGCGATCTATCCCCCAGGCTACAACGTGGGCGAAGTGGTCGAGGTCAAGTCAGGCTCGGCCACGCAGACCCAACTAATACACGTCCGGCCCGGCGCGGGGTTAGAGCGGCTCAAAGAAGTTGCCGTGCTGCTGTATCACCCGCCGCCACGGTCGGAATCGGATCAATCGCTCCCCAACGTGGAAAAGAAAGTCGGCGGTAGGCAGTAATCAGTCGGCAGGAAAACCAATAAGAGAGCCAGCGTGGTCACTCATAATGATAGAAAGCAAGCGAGACTCAGGGATGATCCGGTCGTTTCCTGCCTCCTGCCTTCTGCCTACTGCCTACTGTTTTTCCCATGCGTCAACTGAAAATCGCGGCGGTATTAATCGTCGCTATTGCTTTACAATCTGCGCTGCGTGCCGTTTGGCAACCACTGGCTTATGTGGATCTCACGTTGGTTCTCGTGGTCCATTTTGCGCTGCAACGCGAGCCGCTGAATGCGTTGTTTGTGGCCGCGGCCGCCGGCTTGACCTTGGACGCGCTGGGGGGCGGGTTGTTGGGAGCCGGAGGCTTTTCAAAAGTGCTCACTACCTACGCAGTTTACTTTGTAGCGCAGCGGGTGATGCTCGATACTACGCTTCTGCGTATTCCGGTTTTGGCAGGGGCCAGTCTGATTGATAATGTGGTCTACGTCGGCATGCATCGGCTGTTGGGGCAAACGCCGCCCATGCCCTTCGTGCAGTCACTGTCGTACAAACTGATTGCGACGACGGTAGTCGGCACCACTTTGCTCTACCTGTATGATTCTTACTTCAGCGCGAAGGCCCGGCAGCGGCAACAATTCACGGTGCGTCGCCGGGTGGCCCGACGAGGGACGAGCTCCTTGAGAAGAGGGAGATGAATGTGAGCACTTGGGTTAACTCCCTCACCCTTTGGGAGAGGAAGCCTAAGCCAAGAACAAAGCACACAGGCAACTAAGCTCAAAAGACTAAGCACTAAGCACTTCCCAAATGAAATTCACTGACGATTCACAAAACCTCCGCGGCCGGTTGCGCCTGATTCAGGCCTTGGTGATGGTGCTGCTCGGCGTTCTCAGTGTCCGGCTCTACCTGTTGCAAATAGTCAACGGCGAGCACTATGCCGAGATTGCTGAGAACCAGCGCATCCGGTTGCTTCCGATTCCGGCGCCCCGCGGCGTGATCTTCGATCGGAACGGAAAACTACTGGTTGACTCAAAACCGATTTACAGCATCATCCTTTCGCGCGAAGACACGAAAGGTATCGACCGCTACGCGCTGATAAAGCCGCTCGCC
>QHXE01000895.1 GCA_003222835.1 Acidobacteriota bacterium
ACGTATCACAAGCGGATAATACCCTGCTTCTATGGTAGGCTCAATGTGGTTATTACATTTTCGTGCGATCACAGCGTGAATGATCCCGGATCAATTCTTCTCCAAAATAACTTCCGCAATAGCATGCTCAGTCGTGTGGGCAATCGAAAGATGCGCTGCCGTGGCGCCCGTTTCGTCGTAGAGTTCGCGCGCGCGGCCGTGAAATAAAATTACGGGCGCGCCGGATTCTTTTGCTGTCACTTCGACGTCGTGCCAACTGATCCCTCCGCTCCAACCGGTTTGCAGAGCTTTCAGCGCCGCTTCTTTTGCCGCGAAGCGCGCGGCATAATGTTGCGCAGCCACCGCGCCGCGCGATTCGCAGTAGGCGCGCTCGGCTTCGGTGAATACACGATCGGCAAACCGAGGCGTGCGCTCGATAGTTTCGCGCACGCGGCGAACTTCGATAATGTCGACTCCGATGGAAACGATCACAGACGACCCCGCGACTGAAAGTGCCGGCTTCTACTGGCGCGAACACGATGGTGTGCGCGCTTTGATTTGCGCGCCGCTGGAAGCGGACGGTTTCACGAATGCTTTTTCAACCCGGCTGGGCGGCGTTAGTCCTTTCCCGCAGGACGCGCTGAACCTTGCCGGTTTCAATGAAGACGAGGCGGATAATATTTATGAGAACCGGCGCCGCTTTCTCAAGCTCTTCGAAGGCGATTGGACGCTGGCCGGTTGTTGGCAAATTCACAGCGCGGATGTGCGCGTAGTTCACGATCCGCAGGAAGCAAAACCAAAGCCCGGCGTGCTAGGTGACGATCAGTACTGCGATGCGCTCGTCAGCAGCACGCCGAAAATTCTTTTGGCGGTTAAGACTGCCGACTGCGTTCCTATCTTGATCGGCGATCCGTTGACGCGCGCGTTTGCAGCAGTTCATGCCGGCTGGCGCGGAACGTCGGCCTCAATCGTCCGGCGCGCTATCGAGCAAATGGAGAGCGAATACGGAGCGCACGCCGCAAACATGCGCGCCGCCATCGGGCCGGCCGCGAACGTCTGTTGTTATGAAGTCGGCAGCGAAGTCATCGACGTCTTCAAAGAACGATTTCCGCAAGCAAATCAACTCTTCAAACCAACTCGCGACGGGCACGCGCGAATCGATCTACATCTCGCCAACCGCAATCAACTCCTCGACGCCGGCTTCTCAGCGGATCGGATTCACGTCGCGCCGCTCTGCACAATGGATCGCACCGATCTTTTCTTTTCGTATCGGCGAGAGAAACAATTGCATGGCCGCGTCGGACGTTTGATGTCGGTGATTGGCAGAAGAGCCAGCCAATCCTGAATCACAGCTAAGGAAATTACGCTGCCGCGGATTTTTGATAAGCCCGAGCCGCTGATGCAGTGTCTGTATATTCCTGGAATCCGGTGATCTTCCCATCTCGAACCGCGAACACGTGGGCAAAGTCGCTGCTGTACTCCTGGCCCGTGCTCTTAACCCGCCAACGATAGTGGCCGAGTGAAACCACTTTGTCGCCTTGAGCAACAAACTCGTGCGGCGCAAACTCCAAAGTTTCCTGGTTTGCTCCCACACCCACGAAGAATTCTCTCACGGCCTCTCGACCTGTGCGCTTCCCCGCGAAGGGAACGCCTTCAATGTCCGGCAACTGCCACGTCACGTCATCGGGAAGCATATCAAGAAGGCCCTGTATGTTGCCCTCTTTGAAGTTGTCGTAAGCCTGTTGGACTACTGCGATGTTGTCTTGTTCGCTCATTATTGTTTCCTTTCTATAAGAGCGGGCAGGATGCCCGCGTACCGCCGACAAGATATCGGCGCTCCGTTATCGCCGGCCGAAAACCCAGCCGTTGGTGCGCTGCACCCGATCGTTTGGGCCGACTACATCGATGCCCATGTTCATTTCCTGCGTCTTAGGCGGAAAACAGACTTCGTCGTTGCAGCTTTGAAATCTCAAATGCAAATTCAGACTCACCGAGCCCTGGTAATTCGCCGGCACCGTTACATTGAAATGCAGAATGGCGCGCCCCTCATAAACCGCCAGCGGTTCGTTGTTAGTGGCTTTGAGCTTGCGAACGATCGCGTGCGGATACATGACTGGCCCAACCCTGACGCCGCCCGACGCGTCGATCTTCAGCGAAGTGGGAATCGAATACTTGTTGAGCGGGCGATTCGCATTGACGTGATAACCAGAGGGAATTTCCATCACGACCGCGGCTTGGATGATGCGTCCTCGTTGCGCTCTGTCGCTTGCGAAGTAGCCGTTGACGCCGATGTTCGGTTCGGGCGTGGGTGCAGCCTGAAAGCTTTGAGGAAAAACGACTAGAGTCACGATCAGAATAAGTTTGGCAATTAGTCTCATACTCTCTCACCCGTGTCCAGAATTGAATAACACTCCCTCATTGAGTTCATGTACCCACTTTAGTGTGACGATAAACCTCGGCCAGGGGAATCCGGCAATCGATTGAAGGTAGAACCAGCACGCCGTCAAGCCCGCTTATCTCGGTTGCTGACCACTTGCCATCGGTTTGCCGATGATGATGCTCGAGACGGAATTTTTCACCACGATCGTATCTTTCGGTCGATGGCGAGAGTACCTCAAACATCACCAGGGGATTGAGTAGTACGTCGCCATGCTGGTCGTGGAATTTAGCCTCGCCGCAAACGATCATTAGATCAGGATAAGCATACAAACCTCCCAACCCGGCGCGGACTTTCATGTTTGGGGAGAACCCCTGACATGGTTTGTCTCTAATCTGTGATCCGGTGATGGTTATGAGATTAAAACAAATTCTGCTATGGTCGGGAGTCTCGCCCGCCATCGCGTAGACGACTCCGTCCAAAAACTCATGTCTGGTTTCCGAATCGCGCTCAAACCTCAAGTATGCTTCCGAACTAACAACCGGCAGGTACTCTTGTGGCAGAGCCATTAGTGAACTCCCTGATCCGTTGATAACTTTGATTGCTAACCTATTCTATACGGTATTCAAAATCCTTCAAACGATGCGGCGCGCAGACGAGCGAGCCGTGCTTGCAGGCGACGTTCGCGCTGCCAACTGTCCACATGCCGCCAGAATGTC
>QHXE01000896.1 GCA_003222835.1 Acidobacteriota bacterium
CGGATTTCGGTGATGGCTATGGGACACGCGGCCCCGCTTCCGCGGGGGCGAGTGCGTCCGTGAGGACGCCTTGACTGAACGGTGTGAGTCCGTTCCGGAGTTGGTCGCAACTCCGTAATCGAAGGTGACTGCGTCGCCGTGAGGCGGGGTGGAGAGCATCTGGAGGTGAACTGGCAGTCCGTAGGATAACGAACCTGATTCGGCGGAGGGCTGTGGCGAGCCTGCTCGTTCGTGGCGAAGCCTGGAACAAACCCTCGGCGCTAAGGCGACAGACAAAGCGACCGTGGGACAGCCAACGTGGTTGAGGACGGAATGTCGGGAAGGCAAGGCGGAGTAAGCGGAGAGACCTGACGTTCGGGGTGAGAGCGTTAGGAGTCAGAGCCTTCATAATACCGCAGCCGTTTTGACGGTGAGAGGGGCGGGAAGCAAAACCGTCTTGAGGGAAGGGAGGCAGGAAGCTGGATGCGAGAGGTTCGGCATGGAGCAAGACAACCCCGATAGTGCCGCGAAGGCTAAGCAAGGGGGAGACGCCGCCGGCGGACAACCGCGGACTTGGTGGTGGGCGGAAGCTTCGATCTGGACGGATCGCATGGTGTCGGCGCTGGGTAACGGCGTCAAAGGAGGCAAGTGGTTCAGCATGGTGGATAAGGCCATCCGGCCGACAACCCTGGAAGCCGCGTGGCGGAAAGTCGAGCGGAACAAGGGGGCGGCAGGCGTGGATGGTCAAGGCATCGCACGGTTTGCGGTGGGCGCGGAACGGTATTTGACGGAGCTTCATGAGAATCTGAAGAACGGCAGCTACCGGCCGAGCCCGGTCAAACGGGTGGATATTCCCAAAGGCGGCGGGCAAACCCGTCCGCTCGGGATACCGACCGTCAAGGACCGCATCGTGCAGACGGCTCTGAAGATGACCATTGAGCCAATCTTTGAAGTCCAGTTCCGACCGGGAAGTTACGGCTTCCGGCCGGGACGAAGCTGCAAAGATGCGTTGCGGGAGGTCGATCGGCTGCTGAAGGAAGGCTTCACTCATGTCGTGGATGCCGACCTGAAGAGTTACTTCGATACGATCCCGCACGACAAGCTGATGGCGCGGGTGGGCGAGACGATCAGCGACGGGCGCGTCCTGACGCTGATCGAGGGCTTTCTCCGGCAAGAGATCATGTCGGACATGGCGCGTTGGCTCCCGACGACGGGAACGCCCCAAGGGGCGGTCCTCTCGCCGCTGCTGGCCAACGTCTACCTGCATCCGCTCGACCTGCTGATGGAGCAGAACGGGCGCCGGATGGTGCGTTACGCCGACGACTTCGTGATCCTCTGCCAAACGGAAGCCGAGGCGATAGCTGCACTGCGTGAGGTCAAGGCGTGGATAACGGCCAATGGCCTGAGGCTGCATCCGGACAAGACGCGGATCGTCGACAGCCAACAACCGGGGCAAGGATTCGATTTCCTCGGCTACCGGTTCGAGGCGGGTCGCCGGCTCGTGCGAAAGAAGAGCCTGAAAGCGTTCAAGGACAAGGTGAGGGCCAAAACGATACGCAGCAGAGGTGACAGCCTCGCGCGGATCATCGCGGATCTCAATCCTGCGCTGCGGGGATGGTTCGGCTATTTCAAGCACGCCGCACCATTCCAACTCCGCAACCTTGATCGTTTCGTTCGGCGGCGGCTGCGTGCCGTCCTGCGCAAGCAGGACAAGCGGCCCGGGTTCGGACGATGCAAAGCCGACCATCAGCGATGGCCTAACGCCTTCTTCGCGGACCAAGGACTGTTCACCCTGGCAACAGCGCTTGAACACGCGAGACATTCACGATGAGGAAACCAGCGACTGGAGAGCCGTATGCGGGAAAACCGCCCGTACGGTTCGGAGGGAGGGGAGGCCTAAAGCCTTCCCTACCCCTATCGCATTGCGAGATTGCGTTACGAACTCACTCCATCTTCTCGCTGAACGTGGCGCGGAAGGGATGGCCGGGA
>QHXE01000390.1 GCA_003222835.1 Acidobacteriota bacterium
TACGCTGCTCTTCCCGGTGTTTACGTTTTCAATGTCCGCTTATGACGGCACTTTATTCGCACTTCTGCTCACGACATTTGTTCTGGTTCTGATATCCGAAGGCTCACATTTGAAATTCTTCAAACGGCTTCGTCTTACGTGACCCTGTCGAGATTGCTCCCGGTTGCGTAACCTGTCGGTTCGGTACTGCAAATTTACAAGGTCTGTTTTCGTAGTTCGCGTAAGAGTTGTTTCGCTTCTCCGGGCGACAACTCCTCCGGATCCGCTGCACGCAACTCATCAACAACTTTCTGATTTGCCAAATCAAACAGCGAAGCCTGCGCGGCGAGGCGGCGGCGACCCGCGCGCGAGGCGGCTTTGTTCAAGGCCCGATTCTCTTCCAATGACAAGTTGGCGCCCACTGTGGCCGCACGCTCAGGCTCGGAGGGAATGTCATCCGTGAACACATCCAACTCGTAACGCTCCAGCCTCTGCAGCACGTCGCGCGCGCGCGCCAACGCCGCGGGTGGCATGCCGGCCAGGCGCGCGACCTCGATCCCGTATGACTTTGACGCGCGACCACGTTCGAGCCGATGCAAGAAAACTACTTCGCCTTCGCGTTCAGTCGCGGTGATTTGATAGTTCTGAGCACCGGGCAGACGTTCGGCCAGCTCAGTCAATTCATGATAGTGCGTTGCGAACAGAGTTTTCGCGGCATGTTCGGGTGAATCGTGTAGATATTCGGCGACCGACCACGCGATTGAGAGTCCGTCGAACGTCGCCGTGCCGCGCCCAATCTCGTCGAGCAAAACCAAGGAGTGTGGCGTCGCGTTATGCAGAATCGCCGCTGTCTCCGTCATCTCGACCATGAAGGTGCTGCGACCACGCGCAAGATCGTCCGACGCTCCTACGCGCGTCCACACGCGATCAAGCAAAGGCAAGCGCGCCTGCTCAGCCGGAACGAATGAACCCATCTGGCCAAGGATAGAGATGATTCCGGTTTGTCGCAGAACGGTGCTCTTGCCGCCCATGTTCGGCCCGGTGATGATCAGCAGGCGATCGGTTGAATTATTCAAATAGACGCTATTGGGTACAAACGGTTCTTCGTTGAAGACCTCGATCACCGGATGGCGCCCGTGCACAATCTCGATTTCATCGCCGTCGTGCATCGTAGGCCGAACATAACGTCGCCGGACTGCAGTCTCCGCAAGCGATGACACCGCGTCCAGGCAGGCAAGCGCACGCGCGGTAGCTTGAATTCGGGAGGTCTCAGCGGCGACCTCGCGGCACACTAGCCCAAAGATTTCCGATTCAAGTTGCAAGATATGCTCTTCAGCGCCGAGCACCTTACTTTCCCACTCCTTCAATGCTGTGGTCGTGAATCGTTCGGCGTTCGCGAGCGTCTGTCGCCGTTCATAATCCGGCGGCACTCGCGTTGCATTAGCCTTGGACACTTCGATGAAATAGCCGAAGACGTTGTTATAACGAATGCGCAAGCTTCCTATGCCGGTGCGCGCGCGTTCCTCAGCTTCCATGGCGGCGATTGTCTGTTTGGCGTTGCGGCTGAGCGAGCGCAGTTCGTCAAGTTCTGTCGCATAGCCATTTCGAATCACGCCGCCATCAATAACCTTTGCGGGTGGATCGTCCTCGATCGCTGACGCAATGAGCGTGCGCACGTCGGCGAGTTCGTCACAGGCTTCGTTCAGAACTTGCAGCAGCGACGATTCCAAATTCGCCAGCGCCTCGCGCAGTTGCGGTACTTGATCGAGAGAGCGTCGCAAGGCCACCAGATCGCGCGGCGTCGCGGAACCCAAATTCAGCCGGCCTGTCAATCGCTCGACGTCTGCGACTTC
This sequence comes from Acidobacteriota bacterium, assembly GCA_003222835.1. The sequence goes on from QHXE01000390.1 coordinate 1,833, forward strand.
TTTCAAAAGCGTTCGGAGACGATCTCGCTTGACGTGCGACGCGTGCAGCTCAGCGACGGCGCCATGCCGCTGCTCGATCTCTCCACGACGAAGGGAAGGGCGCAGCAACCACGAACGCAGCAAACGCGCGCCCATCCCAGTCACGGTTTCATCGATTACCTCAAGCAACGAGCGCGATGCGCCGCCGCCACCGAGCGCTTCGACCAACTCGAGGTTTCGTACCGTGATGTTGTCGAGAACCAGATGATCCTGCGGCTCGAAATAGACAATGTCGCTGATGTGGGCCGCGCCTGCGCGCTGCGTTTCTTGTGCGTATCGCAGGCAGGATCCGGCAGCGCGGATCGCTTCCGTCTTTACCGTCAATCCATATCCGTCAAGCGAGCGTACGCCGAATTGTTTGATTAGTAGGGCAGCAGAATCTTCGCTTTGCCAAAGCCAATCGTCGAGAGGTGTGAGTGTGGCGGCCAAGCCGCTGGCGTCGAGGGTCGGAGACTGCGGGCTGGTTCCTTCTCCCTTTGGGAGAGGGTTAGGGTGAGGGCCTGCGGTAACAAAACCTGAAATATTGTTTTCTTCTTCTTCTTTTGTGGCTAAGCTTCGCTCCCTCACCCCAGCCCTCTCCCAGGGGGAGAGGGAGCCTGTCAAAGGAAGCGGCTCCGTCTTCTGTGCGCTCGAAAATCCCGCCCTTACCAGTGGCATGAGCGCAGCCGGGAAGAGCAACTCACGCGGCGCGTACGATTCGATGTCGCCGGCGATTCTTTGCCACGCATCTGGGCCATTTGCTTGAGTCGCGCGAAACTCGCCGGTCGAAATGTCGAGAAAAGCCGCGCCCACCGTTTCTCCCTGCGCACAGACTGCGGCGAGGTAAACTGACGCGCGCGGCTCAAGCAGTTGCGGATCGATCGGCGTTCCCGGGGTTACGACCCGGACCACTTCGCGTCGGACCAGCTTCTTTGCTTTCGAAGGATCCTCAGTTTGCTCGCAGATGGCGACGCGGTAACCTTTGCGGACAAGTTTGGCAATGTAGTTGGCTGCCGAATGATGTGGCACCCCGCACATAGGAATTGGATCATCGCTCTCTTTATGGCGCGCCGTCAGCGTAATCTGCAATTCACGCGAGCCGATAACGGCGTCTTCAAAGAACAGTTCGTAGAAGTCTCCCAGGCGGAAGAAGAGCAACGTCCCCGGGTGCTGAGATTTTAGCTCACGGTACTGCCTGACCATTGGAGTGGCGTTGGTTGTAGTCATCTTCAGTGACGGTGGGAAGTTCGACCCACGATTTCCATTATGCGCGAGATCGCAAAGCCTACATCGTAAGCGGTGATGTAAGCAAGCGACTGATTATTTCACAGTGTGCCAAGCCGTCGTTGGTAAACTCCCTTTCCCTTTGGGAGAGGGTTGGGTTGAGGGCGTAGCTGAGTAACCGAAAAAAGAAGACTCTCCTCCTTTGCTTCTGGGTCCGCTCGGGTAAGAAGGGAAAGGTGGGTTGCGTTCCATTGCTAGACCCTCACCCCAGCCCTCTCCCAAAGGGAGAGGGAGTTTACTACAGCCTAATTCTTGGCACACTGATTATTGCACCGCCTTTCATGCGCCTCGCTCCGAGCGTTTCTCACGTTCCTTCTTTCATATTATGATTGCTCGCTAAAGCAGATAACGAGACGGTTAATGAACAAGAGATCTTTTAGTGTCGGATCAGCCACCTTCGGCGACGGGCGTCTGACGATCATCGCCGGGCCCTGCGTGATCGAATCTGAGGAGCACGCGTTGATGATGGCGCGCGAGTGTGCCGCGCGCGCTCACAACGTCGGACTCGACTTTGTTTTCAAAACTTCGTTTGATAAAGCGAATCGATCTTCAATCAAGAGCTTTCGCGGCCTTGGGATGGAAGCTGGTCTGGAGATTTTGGAAAATATCAAGAAAGAAGTCAGCGTACCTGTACTGACCGATATTCATGATGTGGCCCAAGTTGAGCGGACGGCCGAAGTTGCCGACGTGCTGCAGATCCCCGCGTTCCTTTGCCGGCAAACAGATTTAATTCTGGCGGCGGCGCAATCGGGTCGTGCGGTCAATATCAAGAAGGGACAATTCCTGGCGCCGGCGGATGCGCGCAACATCGTTGAGAAAGCGCAAGCCGCTGGCTGCGAACGCGTGATGATCACGGAACGCGGGGTAAGTTTCGGCTATAACAATCTGGTAGTCGACATGCGTTCGTTTCCTATCATGAGCGAGTTTGGCGTGCCGGTGGTGTTTGATGTCACCCATTCGCTGCAACTTCCGGGTGGTTTGGGTCATGCAACCGGAGGTTTATCGCAATACATCGAACCACTCGCGCGCGCGGGCGTTGCCTGTGGAGTCGATGCGGTATTCATGGAAGTTCACGACGCGCCTGAGCGTGCACCTTCGGATGGACCCAACATGTTGCCACTGGAGCGAATGGAACCATTGCTCGAGAGCCTGCGAGATATTCACGCACTGGCACGGCGGAGTGGAAAATGAGAAATGAAAAAATGCAAATTTCAAATTGACGCGCACTTTACTTCGCATGAGACCTGCTGTGCATGAGGCTGCGAATAATTTACAATTTTCATTTTTCAATTTGCAATATCGAGTCGCAAAACCACAAGTGAAATCCTATAGTGGATACGAACAAATGAGATCCATCTATTTCCTTTTCTTCGTCTGCTTTCTTTGCATCATCGTCCTTCCAATCAATACCCGCGCTCAGGAAGAAGCTCGCGCCGCGTGGCAGGTGACGAATGTCGACATCACCGTGAATAGTCCCGGCGCCGAGCGCGCACTCAACGCGCGCGCGACGGTGTCGGTCAGAAATGTGGGACTCGGCTCGGGGGCGACTCTTACACTGAGGCTCAACTCAAAGGCGGAGGTCAAATCTGTAACCGTCGGCGGATCAGCAGCGAGTTACAAATCGCTTCCCGAACCGCGTGGAGGCGCGCAACGCATCACGATTACTTTGCCAAGCGCCGTCGCCCCAAACCAAACCGCCGCAGCGACCATTGAGTATCGTTTGCCTGTCGAAGAAAATTCGGGGCTGGCGGCGATCTCGCCGATCGTCTTTCAGGTCCTGCCGTTGACGTTGTGGTATCCATCGCCGAATACCTCGTTCGCGGTGCGCGGCGCCGACTATGCCCCGTTTCGTTTGACTATCAACGGCGCCACCGCAATCTCATCCGGGACCGAAAAGAGCGGAGGCGGTAACAGTGTTTTCGAGCAATCTTTGCATGGGCTGCCTTTTTTTGTGACTGGATCCTGGGATCAAGTTCAAGGCGGTGCGAACGCGAAAGGCATTACTGCCTATTTGCCAAAGGGCCTGGGCGCTGACGAGCGCAAACAGGCCGAAGGATTGATCTCGCTTACGAATGACGCGCGTTCGTTCTTTGGCAATCTGTTCGGTTCTACTCCTGACGTCCCCCTGCGTTTGGTGAGCGTGGCGCGCGGCGGTGGTTTTGACAGCGCGGGAGCGATTTTGCTTGGCGAAGGATCGTTTGGCCGCGAGAAAGTCGATTCGGTTACCGCCCTGGCGATTGGCGAAGCCGTCGCGCGGATTTGGATCGGCGCCGACAGTCCGGTGCGCGGTGAAGGCCATGGCGTCGTGCGCGAAGGTTTGTCGCGATTTCTGGCCACGCTTTTTATCGAAAAAGAATTTGGCGCCGAAGCGGCAGAAGCTGAGCGCGCCCGTCAACGCCTTGCGTATTCATCAATCGCCAAACGAGATGGTCCGCTGTCGCGAACGACGGCGTTCGACAGTACCTATTTCAATTCAGTCGCAAACAAAGGCGCCATGATCTGGCGTCTGATCGATCATGTTGTCGGGCGAGATGCATTCGTCGCTACGCTGCGTGCGTCTCTGGCCGGCGCGAAGACCGCTGCGGACGGATTGTCCCTTGCGGGTCTGCGGGGCGCTTTTATCGATCGGGGCGGAGCGTCGTTGAAAGCACTTCTCGATCAGCAACTCGATCAGCCTACCGACACTGATTTGATGGCCGGCCTGCCACATTTGGAAGGCGGTCAGTGGATCGCGGCGCTACGGAATCTTGGATCCACCGCGGTTACCGTGAAGGTTGCCGCTACGACTGATACGGGACAGGAAGTCAACGCCTCCGCAACTATCGAGGCTCATGATTTTGGTCAGGCGGTGTTTCGCAATGCGTCGAAGATTGTGCGCGCCGAAGTCGATCCTGAGAAGTTCTATCCGCAGGTGGATTACTCGAACGACACAGCGCCGCGCACGCGGGAAGTCGCGAGTTCGTTGGCCGAAGCGACGCGGCTGTTTGGCGCGCAGGAATACGCGAAGGCGGAAAACCTCGCGCGCGAGTTGTTGGCGTCATCGCCCCGCACGCAGGAAGTGCGGATCATTCTGGCGCGGACGCTGCTCGCCGAAAACAAAACTGATGAAGCCGAACGCGAGTTCAAGCAACTTGCCGGGGAACGTCTTCCGATACCGGCCGCGTTGGCCTGGTCAAGCATTGGCTTGGGCGAAATTGCGTTGAAGCGCGGACAGGGCGCCGAAGCCGTGCGCAATTTCACTGACGCAGTGCGCACCGACGCCGAGTACTCGTCGACCCTAACAGCACGCGCCGAGCGCATTCGTGCTGAAACCGCAGCCAACGTTTCACCCCCTGTTGATGAGTCGATCCGAAGCTTTATCAATCAACTCGACGGAGCGCTTCGCAGTGGGCGACAATCTGAGACCGCGCCGCTGGTAGTTCCGGGGGAATTGGCGAAATTCGTTCGCGGTGCGGTTGGAACTCAACCAGAAGCTTGGCAGACGCGGGTCTTACGATCCGAGCCACTCGATGCGAATCGAGTGGCTCTGGATGTGGCGCTGAATACTAGACAGTTGGGTGCTGAACACTCTGGCACCGCAGTTTTCATTCTGGCGCGCGTCGGTGGCGCATGGAAGTTGAATGCGATTGAATTCTTCGAAGTGAAGTAGAGTCGTTCGATTCGTGTCAGAACCGCGAGCGGTAGCGACCTGGGTACGCAGTCGTCCCGACTGCTTTAACACTGCCGCGCTGCCGACGTACGATACACAAGCAGGCGGGACGCCTGCGTACCCAGGCCGGTCGCTACCGCTCGCGGTTCTGACACGGGCGTAAGATATGAACAGCCTACAAACAAAACTGAACCTGCTTCGTGACGGGATTCGTCGCAACGAATCCGCCGTAGTAGCTTTTTCCGGCGGAGTCGATTCGACTTTTGTTTTAAGAGTTGCGCACGACGTGCTTGGGGACCGAGTCATCGGTGTCACGGCGTTAAGCGCGTCGCTGCCGAGCGGAGAATTGGATGAAGCCCAGAAAGTCGCGGAGCAGATCGGCGCGCGCCATGTGGTGCTGCGTACCTTCGAAACACAAGACGAGAACTATCTCGCGAACGCTGCGAACCGTTGTTACTTTTGCAAGAAGGAAATGTATTCCCGAATAAAAGCGTTCGCGTATAAGGAGGAGATCGAGTCCGTACTCGATGGACTAAATCAGGATGATTTGTCCGATCGACGGCCCGGTCGCGCCGCTGCGATGGACCATGGCGTGATCTCGCCCCTCGTTGATTCAGGTTTGAATAAGGCTGAAGTCCGCGAGCTCTCGCGCGAATTGGGATTGCCGACGTGGGACAAACCGGCGCTCGCTTGTCTTTCTTCGCGCATTCCGCACGGCACGCCGATCACTCTGCAAGCACTGAATCAAGTCGACCGCGCGGAAAGTTATCTGCGAAAGCTCGGTGTGCGCCAGGTTCGCGTGCGGCATCACGGGGACACCGCGCGAATCGAAGTTGAGCCGCACGATTTTCCGCTGGTTAGATTGCGAGAAAGGGAAATCGCGGCGCACCTCAAATCGCTAGGTTTCGCTAGTGTCCTGCTCGATCCTGAAGGCTATCGTTACAGAACGGCGAGCGGTAGCGACCCGATCAAACAGTCAAGCTGGGAGAAGCCCCTCGCTAATGCTCGGGGCTCTGACACTCGCTTCTGATGCAAGCTAAGAAGATTCGTGACCTCCTGGAGGAGGTGCGCACGGGAGCGCGTACTGTCGAAAGCGCGCTCGATCAGTTGCGCGATCTGCCGTTTGAGAATCTCGGCTACGCGCGGCTCGATCATCATCGCGCACTGCGCAAGGGTTTTCCCGAAGTGGTCTTCTGTGAGGGAAAGCGCGTCGATCAGATTGTTGAGATTCTCGAAAGACTTGCACAGAAACATTCCGCCGTGCTGGCAACACGGGCCTCGCGTGAAGTTTATGACGCAGTTCACGATCGTTTTCCTGCCGCAAGATACTTCGATGATGCTCGGATAATTCAACTGGGTGTGAACGGAACCAGGTCGACAGAAACAACTGTGTTAGTTATCTGCGCAGGAACTGCCGACGTTCCTGTCGCCGAGGAGGCAGCGGTGACCGCGGACGTGCTCGGCAGCAGCGTCGAGAGACTTTACGATGTGGGCGTCGCCGGCGTTCATCGGCTGCTCTCCGCCCGCGACGCATTGAACGCCGCGAATGTGATTGTAGTGGTGGCTGGGATGGATGGTGTCTTGCCTGCGATTGTCGGGGGCTTGGTTGCATCTCCGGTGATTGCCGTGCCGACTAGTATTGGGTATGGTACCGGACTCGGTGGAACGGCAGCGCTGATGACGATGCTGAATGCGTGCGCCCCGGGAATCGCCGTGGTGAACATCGACAACGGCTTTGGCGCCGGCTATCTCGCGCATTTGATCAATGCGCGAGGTTCTGATTAGGCGTACTCGCAACCGGCCGGCGGAACGTTTTTCCTCGGGCGTCCTCTGCGAAGCCTTCGCGCCCTCTGCGTTAAATTCATCCGTTAGCCTAAGGGAGAGAAATCTTGAAAAAGAAGCCCTCAGACGTTGATACTCGAGCGAAGCGCATCAAGCTGCTGCTGATGGACTGCGACGGCGTGATGACCGATGGCCGCATCAAGCTCCTGGAGAACGGCGACGAGCAGAAAACATTCAACGTGCGTGACGGTCACGGCATCGTTTTATTTCATCGCGCCGGCTTGAAGACGGGAATCATTTCCGGGCGCAGCTCCAGCTTCGTGCAAAAGCGCGCTTGGGAATTGGGCATGCCCCAGGAGTTTGTTTGGCAAGGCTGCCACAACAAGATCGAGACCTTCGAAGACGTGCTCAGTCGCGCGAAACTCGAGGTGAGCGAACTCGCCTTTATCGGCGACGACGTTACCGACATTCCAATCATGCAACGCGTCGGACTCGCCGTCGCGGTTGCCGATGCCGAGGGGGAAACAAAGCGAGCCGCGCATTACGTGACGAAACGAAATGGCGGCCATGGCGCGGTGCGCGAAGTCATCGACCTCATCCTCAAATCACAAGATCGTTGGGACGACTTGATGAAGCGATATCTGTCAGAACCGCCTGCGGTAGCGGGCGGTTAGCTTTGAGACTCGCGCTCTGTGAATTAAGATCAACCGCCCGCTGGAACACCTGGATCACCGAAATCGCCTATTTGCGTAACAGCCGGCCTCTTGAAACGGATTGTCAGACTGTCGCCGGAATGGATGCTTGCAATGAAGGTCCTTGACAGTACCCTGGTACCCCGGGTTATTAAGAACTGCCACTCGACTGCCGGGTATTTCAGTTCCACTCAAAGCAGCTCGGATCTCAGCATTTTCAGTATTAAATGATCATACCTGAGCGGTGTATGCAATTAACGCGAAGAGTGAAGAGCGAAACGATGGATT